>JBDSIN010000102.1:0-17369 GCA_039917955.1 Candidatus Limnocylindria bacterium | reverse complement strand
CCTTTGCCCTGCGCATGGTCGGCGACCCCGACCGCGCGGCCGACGTGGCGCAGGACACCTTCATCAAGGCCTACCGCAAGCTCGACACCCTGACCGATCTCACCGCGGCCCGCTCCTGGATCTACCGAATCGCCAACAACACCGCGATCGACCAGATCCGACGCCATCGCCGGGTCGTGCCGATGGGCGGCCCGGGATCCGGGCACAGCCAGCGCCCGGATCCCGGGCCGGGACCCGAGGCGCAGGTCGTGGGGAGGGTGCTCGACGATCGGCTCGAGCGCGCGCTCCTCCAGATGAAGGCGAACCACCGGCAGTGCCTGCTCCTCTCCGACATGGAGGGGATGAGCGCGCAGCAGATCGGCGACGTGCTTGGCATGAGCCACGGCGCGGTGCGCACGCTCCTGTGCCGTGCCCGCGGAGAGATGCGCCGCCACTTGGCGGCAGAGGGATTCACTCGATGACCACGCGACGCGGACCGCATCCCGACGAGCTGATCAGCGCCTCGCTGACCGATGACCTGACCCACGCCGAACGCGCCGAACTCGACCACCACCTGGCCGGTTGCGCGACCTGCCGTGCAACGCTGGCTGACTTCACGGTCGAGCGCGCGTTGGTGGCGGGCATCGGCGAGGTCGAGCCCCCGCGCGATCTCCCGGCGCGCGTGCGCACCGGGATCGAGGCCGGGCGCCTCGAGCAACGCCCGTGGTGGCGTCGCGGTGGCCTGGTCGCTGCTGGCGCGTCGCTGGCGACGGTCGCTGCTGCCGCGTTTGCCGTTGTGTTCTTCAGCAACCTGCCGTTCGGCCCCATCGGCCAGGGCGGATCGCCGCTCCCGTCCGCGTCGGCGACGGCATCGGGTGAACCGTCCACCAGCCGGGAACCATCGGCGAGCGCGACGCCTCCGGCGACTACCGAGGGCGTCGCGCTGGGGCCCGGGCAGGTCGGCTACCTGTCGCTGGTCGGCGCGCCGTTCAGCGAGCCGCGCCTGTATTTCGTCAACGACGCGACCGGTGCCTCGGTTGAGGCGCAGGCAGCCTCCGGACCGATCCTGTCGGCCGCGCTGTCGCCCACGGGGGAATGGCTCGCCTACATCGCACAGAAGGGCGAGACCGGCGCGAACGAGGTCTGGGCGCTGCGCATTGCTGACGGCACCACGCTCCAGCTCGGCTGCTCGCTCGCCGCCCCGTTCACCGACCGGTTGGCCTGGTCGCCCGATGGCGTCTACCTCGCGTACACGCTGGTTGCCGACGACCTTGGCCCGTCCTCGGGCTGTCCCGCCAACGATCGTGAAGCACGGACCACCGACGCGTGGGTGTTCGATACGACCACCGCGGATCACTACCACGTGACCGGCAGCGGCGACGCCTTCGCGGCGTCCTTCCTCGCGGGCGAGACGCCGACCCTGCTGGTGAGCCACGCCGGCGAGACGCCGTGGAGCGAGGCCGTTCCCCTGGCCGCCGACCCCTCGGATCTCGAGCGTATCGAGGGCGTCTTCATGCCCCTCCTGTCGCCCGACGGCAACCGCGCCCTGTTCTGGCGCGGGACGATGGCATCCGAGCCCGGCGGCTGGGCGTGGTCATTCTCTCGAGGCGGCATGCCGTACGTCTCCGGAGACTTCCGCTCCAGCGGCCCGGCGTCGCCGTGGCTCGGCGAGCAGCTCTTCGCGGACCTGGCCACTCCCGGCGGCGCCGCCTTCGCGGGGGGCCTCTTCAGCTGGGGGCCCGACAGCGACCTGGTCGCCTTCTGGGGAGGCGCCTGGAACGGGACGCCGCAGGGCGGTCAGGGCACCTACCCGGACGACCAGGGCGTGTACGTCGGACGCATCGGCGCCGGCCTGCTGACGGTCAACTCGCGACTCGCGAACCTGCCGCGGGCAATCGATGCGCAGGACTGGATCGTGGACCTGATCTTCACCGCTGACGGTGGCAACGTGATCGTGACCGTCGGGCTCCCGTCGGCGGGGATCGGCGACCCTCCATCCTCACGCCTGCTGCGCGTTCCGCTCGATGGCGGCGACGTACTACAGCTTGGCGGAGGGTTGGAGCGGACGCCGTGGGATGGCCCCGCGGTCATCGGTCGCTGATCCGATCGGGCTACACTCGCCCCGTATGAGTGAGCGAGCGATCCTGGACGCCGACGAGCTGCGCCGCGCGCTGACCCGCATCGCCCACGAGATCATCGAGCGTCAGGGCGGGACCGATGACCTGGTCTTGGTCGGGGTGCGCAGCCGCGGAGTCCCGCTGGCGCGCCGGTTGGCCGCGCTGATCGAGCAGCACGAGGGGGTGAGCCTGCCCGTCGGGGCACTCGACATCACGTTCTACCGAGACGATCTGACCAAGGTGGCGCACGCGCCGATCGTCACCAGGACCCAGGCGATGCCGGATATCGCGGGCAAGACGGTGGTCCTGGTCGATGACGTGCTGTACACCGGCCGCACTGTTCGGGCCGCGCTGGATGCACTGACCGATCACGGCCGTCCGCAGGCGGTGCGCCTGGCCGTGGTGATCGACCGCGGGCACCGCGAGCTGCCCATCCGGCCGGATCACGTCGGGAAGAATCTGCCGACCGCGCGCGACGAGATCGTGCACGTGCGGCTGGTCGAGACCGATGGAGCCGACGAGGTCGTGCTCACCCGGCCTGACGAGGACTAGCCGACCTCGCCCCGCTCTCGCGCCTCCCAGTACGCCCGCCAGCCGCCCCACGACGTGATCTCGCGGTGGCCGATGGTCATCTCCTCGGGGAAGAGGATGCCATCCACCCAGCGGCCGTCCTCGAGCTCGACGGGTCCCTTGTACAGCCCGGGCGGCTCTCCGGCTTCGACCGCAGCCCAGACCTTGTCCGGCAGCCGGTAGAACTCGCCGGGCACGCTGATCCCGCCCTCATCGACGCGGTACATCCCCGGATGCACGTCACCGATCGAGAAGATCCGGTAGTGGGGCGCCGTGCGGAACTCACCGAGGAACTCGGCACCGTCCAGGTTGCGGTGCAACTTGAGGCCCCGCATCAGGGTTCCGTTGACGAACAGATCGACGGGCATGGGCCCTCCTTGTGACAGATATCGAGTGGCCGGGCCTCGGAGAGCCCGGCCACTCGATTGCGAGGGCGGCCGTCTCAGGCGGCGCGCTCCTCCTCGGTCGGCGGGGTGGTGACCGCCTTCCACAGGGCTGCGCCTCCGACACCGCCCTCACGGTAGGCAACCACCCAGATCACCACGGCGGCGAACAGGTAGCCAAGGTAGACCTCGTTGGGTGCCCGGAAGGCGATCCCGTCAGCGAAGCTGATGGTCAGCCCTGCCGGATCGTGGATCAGGCCAATGGCGGCCAGGCCGGCTGCCACCACGCAGTAGAAGATGGCGCGCGAGTACTGCTTGTCGATCACGAAGACCGCGATCGCTCCCAGCATCAGGCCGGCCAGTACCGCGCCCGACCCGAGGACGCTCATCCCGTGGTACAGGACGCCATTCCCTGCGAGCCTCTCGATCATGCCCTCTGCGGCCGCATTCGTCCCGGCGGCGCCAAGCGCCCCGTCGACGTAGGTCTGCGCCCATTGCGCGATGTTCGGTACCAGCGCCAGCACGATCGCCGGCGCATGCCGAGCGACAGAGGTCTGGAACGCCTGGGCGCCGATCACCAGCCCGATGAAGAGCAGGATCGGGAAGAGTGCCGCGGCCGGGATGGTCGCCAGCAGGATGCCGACGGTGCCGGTCAGGCAGATCAGGGCGATGACCACGCCGGTGGCCAGCGAGTATCCGATGCGTCCACCGACCGCCTTCCAGCCGGGGTGACCGATGTAGACGGCGGGCGGGAAGGGGCTGCCGAGGAAGGAGCCGACCACGGCCCCCAGACCGTCAGCGACCAAGATGGAGCGGAGGTTGTAGTCGTCCCCGCCGGCGGCGGCGCTCTCCACGTTGTTCATCCCCTCGGTGAAGTTGTAGACGCCGAGCGGGATGGCGGTGGCGAGCAGCGGGAGGGCATCGCTCAGGTTGGCGAGCACCTCGGTCCCGAACTGCGGAAGGTGGATGCCGAAGTTCTTGAACGACGCATCGATGTTGGCCGGGTCAAGCCCGGTCCAGCCGAACCAGAAGTAGGAGGCCCAGCCCATCAGGGTGCCGATCACGATCGCTGCCAGCCCGCCGGGGATTCCGAACGGCAGACGAACGCCGGCCGTCCAGGAGAGCAGGATGATCGCGAAGGTCGCCAGCGCGATCCAGGCCGCCTCGAACATGCGGAAGCCGGCGGCCATGCTGATGAACGCGATCGAGATGCCGGCCAGGGTGCCGAGCATCGCCGCCCGCGGCGTGTACTTGCGAATCGTGGGGCCCACGAAGGCGCCGATGAGGACCACGATGCCGATGAAGAATGCCCACACCAGTCCGGTCGTGTAGGCCTTGATCACGTCGCCGGTCGAAATCAGCACCGGCAGCATGATCACAAAGGTCACAAAGAAGTAATGCGGCACGCTCGGCCCGTACGGCATCGCGGCGACGTCGTCGCGCCCCTCCTTCTGGGAGAGTCGATACGCGAGGTACGCGTACCAGAGGTTGCCAAGCGGCAGCGCGATCGCAAGTGCGGGCAGGATGCGGCCATAGACGGTGTCCGGTGACAGGCCGATGACGAAGAGCATCAGGCCCGAAAGCACCAGCACATTGAGCAGCACGTTGGTGCCAAGTCCGAAGAAGGCGTTCCAATCGCCTGGTACCCAGAGTTTTGGCTTGTGGTTGTTCACGAGTTCTCCTCTACCTCCTCCCCCAATCGACGGTCGACCGCGCGCGGCTACGGCGGGTGGCTGATGGGTGGATCCTGCATCGGTCCAACCGTGCCGTCAGGCGGATGTGCCGGCCATGGCCGGCTTGCCGATAGCCTCCAAAAAGGCCGCCGAATCGCTGACCCAACCGAAGATGCCGCCCTGCGCCTTGATCATCTCCAGGGCGACGCGCTGGAACTCGGGGAAGTAGGACGCCACCGCGTCGGAGAGCACGCACGCGTCGTAGCCGCGGTCATTCGCCTCCCGAACGCTGGTCTGCACACAGACCTCGGTGGTGACGCCGCAGAAGATCAGCTTCTCGATCCCCTTCATCTTGAGGATGGCGTCCATGTCGGTGGCGTAGAAGGCACCCTTGCCTGGCTTGTCGACCACCGGCTCGCCATCGATCGGGTAGACCTCCTCGACGATGTCGTGCCCCAGCGACCCGCGAACCAGCAGCCTGCCCATCGGTCCCTCGTCGCCGATGTGCAGGGACGGGTTGCCGCGCCGGTACTTGGCCGGCGGCAGGTCGGAGAGGTCGGGCCGATGCCCCTCGCGGGTGTGGATCACGAAGATGCCGGCCTCGCGGCAGGCCTTCAGTACGCGTTCCGCCGCCGGCAGGGCGTCCAGCAGGAGTGAGGTGTCGTTGCCGAGCGACTCACCGAAGCCGCCGGGATATACGAAGTCACGCTGGAAGTCGATCATCACCAGCGCGGTCTTCTTCGGATCGAACTCGAACTCGTACGGCTCGGCTCTCATGGTTGACATTGCGTCCAGGACCTCCTTACTCGTTGACCGATGCGGGTGCCGGGTCGGCGACGATCCGCGTCCCCGACTCGCCCGCGAATGCTCGTTCCAGGCTCGACGGCGAGGTGATCAGGACCTCTGATCCGCCGTGCTCCAGGAACGTGATGGCTGCCTCGACCTTGGGGCCCATGCTTCCACGCGGGAATTCGCCCTCCTCGTGGTACCTGCTCGCTTCCGAGACCGTCAGCCGATCGAGGAAGCGTTCGTCCGGCTGCCGGAAGTGGATCGCCACGCGCTCAACGCCGGTCGAAAGCACGAGGAGCGGGATTCCAAGGCTGGCAGCGAGCAGCGCCGATGCGAGATCCTTGTCGATGACCGCTTCGACGCCCCGGTACCCGGCCGGCTCAGTTTCGACCACGGGTATCCCCCCGCCACCGGCCGCGATCACCACGAAGCCGGCCTCCACCAGCGCCCTGATCTGTTCGGTCTCCACGATCCGCAGGGGATGAGGCGACGGGACGATCCGTCGGAAGCCGCGGCCCGAGTCCTCGACCATCGACCATCCCTCGACCGTCCGCTTCGTCTCGGCCTCTTCGGCGGAATAGGCAGGACCGATCGGCTTGGTCGGATCGGTGAATGCCGGGTCGCGCTCGTCGACCACGACGTGGGTCAGCACGCAGGCCACCTGGTCACGAATGCCGCGGCTACCGAGCTCGTTGAGGAGCGCGTTGCCAAGGATGTGGCCGATGCCACCCTGCGAATCGGCGACCGACATGTCGAGCGAGAGGCGCGGGATCGGCGACGAATCGCCGACCAGCTCCGAGCGAAGCAGGATGAATCCGACCTGCGGACCGTTGCCGTGGGTGACCACCACCCGCCAGCCATCGGCCACCAGGGCAGCGATATGGCCTGCGGTCTCCACCGCGTTCTCGAACTGCTCGGCGATGGTGCCGCGCTGGCCGTCCCGAATGAGCGCATTCCCGCCGATGGCGATCACCGCGCTGCGCTCCATCACGCGGCCCCTGGCACGCCGAGTTCCGCAGCGAGCCCGCGCAGGGCATCAGCGAAGCAGTCGAGCGGGGCGCGAGCGATCCCGGCGCCGATCTGGCCAACCCCCGGCAGCTTGTGGGCGATGCCGGTGTTGATAACCGGCTGCACGCCGCTCTCCACCACGCGCCGCGCGTCGATGCCGGTCGGCGTGCCGGCGAAGCCGAGCGGTGGCAGGGCGAACGCCGGGTTGCGTTCGAGCGTGATGCGGTACATCTCGCGGGTGAAGTTGAGCGCGTCGGAGGCGGTGCCGCCCACGAAGCGAACGATCGCCGGCGCCGCGGCCATGGCGAATCCGCCGATCCCGCAGGTCTCGGTGATGGCGCTGTCGCCGAGGTCGGGATTCGCGTCGTCCGGTCCGTACCCGGGGAAGTAGAGCCCGTCGGGCACGCCGACCGGCGCCGTGAACCAGGTGTCTCCGGTGCCCGACAGGCGCACGCCGAACTCGACGCCGTTGCGGCTCATGGCGGTGACCACCGTCGATCCGCGAATCCCGTGCGCGGCATCGAGGGTCGCCTTGCAGGCGGCCATCGACAGGTTCAGGAAGAAGTGGTCGTTCCCCCGCAGGAAGTCGAGCACCGCCTCCGCCTGGCCCGGAGCGACGCGGACGAGGGCCGGGGCCAGCGACCGGACCAGCAGAGAGGTCGCAGCCACGTTTCGGTTGTGCCCTTCGTCGCCCATCTGCAGCGCCTGGGCGGTGATGCTCTTGAGATCCAGGGGGCCTGTCGCTGCGAGCGTCCGTCCCAGCACCGGACCGAACTCGTCGCGGAACCAGCGCAGTCGGGCGAGCACCGACTCGTCGTACGCACCGAAGCGCAGGACCTTGCCGAGCCCCTCGTTGAGCGTCGCGAAGGCGCGGTTGCCGCCGGCGCCGTTCTCGACCACCACGACAGGCATCGACGGCGACACGATGCCGGCCATCGGGCCAACGGCCCCGTGGTGATGGCATGAGTCGAAGGCCATGTCCCCGCTGTCGGCCATCTTCTCGGCTGCCGCGGGATCCACTGCCCATCCCTCGAACAGGATTGCGCCGATGATCGCGCCACGCATCGGTCCGCACATCCGCTCCCAGGCGATTGGCGGACCGCTGTGCAGCAGGGTGCGGCCGGCGAGCCCCGGAATCACCGAGCCGGCCGGTTCCACGCCAACCAGCACCGGGCCGGCACCCAGGATGCGTTCGAGCGCCTGGCGGTTGCCTTCGGCGACGACGGCGCCGATCGGGTCGTCGGGGTCGTCTTCGAGGCGCGCCAAGATCAGGCCGAGTTCACGATCGGCTCCGGCCGGCGGACGCCAGTCGAGGTTGAGCACCGCACCCCCCGCCGCGGCGATCGGCTCCGCGAACCCGGCCAGTCCGATGTTGATGGCCCGCACGCCGCCCAGCAGGTCTGACGCTCCGACGGCCATCAGCGTGGCACCTCTACAAGGGATGCCCGCCGCGCAATCTCGCCGGCAAGCTGCGCCGCGCGGGCGTTGCTGGTGGCGACCAGTACACCAGCATCTGCAAGCGTCGCCCGCTGGCGCGTGAGGCCCTGGGGATCGGCTTCGGTGCCGCACACCGAGGCAACCACGGCCAGGCCGCGGCCAGCCTTCGCCTTGGCGGCGCGCGCCGCCGCAAGAGCTGGAATCAGCGCACCCGCGGGGTCAGGATGAGAGGCGTAGCCCAGGACGATGTCGAGCAGGATCACCGCCGCGGTTGGATCTGCCCCGACCGCCTCGATCTTCTCGCTTCGCAGCCGCGGGTCGATCATCGGGTGGGGGCGTCCGACGGTGTACTCATCGTCGCCGAGGTCGATGATGGTGTGCGGCCCCAATCCCGCATCCATCCCGCCCAGCACGACCTTGGCCTCGCCGGCAAGGGAGCCGCCGCTGAAGAGCCCGACGATCGACGTCTGCCCTGGCACCAACCCTTCGGCCGCGGCCGAAGCCGAGTCGCCTGCAGCGCCCTCCGCGGGCAGTGCCGCATCGATCCCGGCCAGGCGCGCTGCCAGCAGGGCGGCCTCCTCGAACGTGGCCGCCGGGTGGGACCCGGCGCTGCGGATGGCATCTGGGTCGCCGCCGAGGAAGTTGATCACCACCGGCTTCGGGGCTCGCGCGGCGGCATCCAGGATCCGAGTCGCCACCTCGGGCGCCGGGGGCTTCGAGATGAGGACGACCACGGCGGTCCCCGGGTCGGCCACCAGCCGATCCAGCGCGGCCAGCATCATGGCGCCGCCCACCTCCTGGTGCAGGTCACGCCCGCCGACGCCGATCGCCTGCGAAACGCCGGCGCCCAGGGCATCGAGCAGGCAGGTGACCTGTTGCAGCCCGGTACCGCTGGCCCCGATGAGCCCGACGTTGCCGCGGCGCACGGCGTTGGCGAAGCCGAGCGGCACGCCGTCGAGGATGGCGGTGCCGCAGTCGGGCCCCATCACCAGGAGGCCCTTCCGCAGCCCCAGGGCCTTCAGTTCGACCTCGTCCTCGATCGGCACGTTATCGCTGAAGAGGAAGACATGCATTCCGCGCTTCAGCGCCTTGAGGGCCTCGGCGCTGGCGTACGTTCCCGGCGTGGAGATCAGCGCGAGGTTCGGTTCGGAGAGCTCGCTGACCCCCTCGGCGATCGTCGCCGCAGCAACGCGATCCTCCGCTCCGGGAGCCTCGGCGGCCACGGAGCGCATCAGCTCGGCGGCGCGCTCCATCGCGTGCTGCGCAGCATCCGCGTCGGCCGCAACCGCCACCACCAGGTCATTGGGGCCGGCACCCGGATCCAGGCCCTCGGCGAGTCCCGCCTCGATCAGGATCGCCAGGTTGGCCGGTGTGGCCATCACCAGTCCTGCGCGGTCGACCCCCGGGAGCCGCTCAATCTCAGACGCGATCCGCATCAGCTCCACTGAATCCCGGTAGGCGTTGCGGAAGATCCGCTGACGAACCACGCTCACGCTGCCGCCTCGGAGCGGTCGGCCATCGAATGGCGGACCCACTCGGCGAGCCCTGGCCGGTCAAGCTGCAGCCCGAGCAGCAGCCCGAGCAGCAGGTCGGCACCCGAGCTGGCGCCCCAGTTCAGGGCGTCCGCCACGGCGTTCCGCCGGACTGACGCTCCTGTGTCGAGCAGATTCGCGGCGGTCAGGTGCACCCGCTCGGCGAACTCACCCCGGCCCGCGTGCACCAGGAACGCCTCAGCCAGCGTGGTCGTTCGTCCGAGCGCGAGGGCCGCCACGCGAGGCCCGAATGAGGCCGCAGTCCGATGCCGGCTCGCGGCGAGCCCCGCCATCAGACCGACCAGCAGGTCGTCACCGGACGGTGTAGCCCCCGGGCCGAGGCCGATGAGGGGCGCGGCAGCGAGCGCGGCGCCCGCTGGATCGTCGCGGCGGAGTTCTTCAAGGAGATCCGCGAGGTGGATGGCCACGGTGCGCGCCAACGGGGAGCCTGCTCCCCGACGCGGGTGCGACAGCGCGCCGAGCAGTGGCCCGAGACCAATGGCGGGGGCAGCGCTGCCCGCCAGGTCGAGTGCGCGGTCGAGGCGATCTCCCCTGGTGGAGCGAGCGAGGTTCGGTAGGACCGGCATCAGCGGCGACCAGATACTGGCCCCCGTCAGAAAGATCATCACGCCCGCCGACCGGATGGCGAGGCGATCGCCGTCGCCAGCCACGCGCATCCCGGGGCGAATGCCGATCTGGTCCAGCGGCGTATCGGTTGCGAGCATCACGCCGTTTGGCAGGCCGCCCGCTTTCGCGCCGACGAGGGTGAGCAGGCTGCCGGCCGAGGAGACGTTCACGACCGAGCGGTGAACGCTCAGCACGGCTCCGGAGAAGCCCGGGGCTCGGACCTGACTGCAGACAGCCTGGCTGATCCGGGTGGCCGCCAGGACGAGCGCTACGCCCGTGCGCTCTTCGGTTGGGGCCGCGCTGGGAAGACCCGTCATCGCCGGCCATGCTAGGGTCGCCGACCGGTGCGGGTCATTAGCAACTCTTGCCATTGCGGGGCGGGATACCTGTGCGAAGATCACAGGCCATGACCGACTCGATCACGCTGGCCCGCGCACTGCAGCTCTCCCCTCTTCGTGACGCGCGGGTTGTCGCCGGCGCGGCCGGGCTTGAGCGCCCGATCCGTCATGTAAACGTGATGGAGGTGCCGGACATCCTGCCGTGGGTCCGACCCGATGAGCTGCTGCTGACGACCGCCTACCCGCTCCGGGACGATCGAGCGGCACTGGCAACGCTCGTTCCGGAGCTCGCGGCCAGGGGTCTGGCGGGGATCGCAGTCAAGCCGGACCGCTACCTGGGACGCATACCCGAATCGATGCTTGCCGCGGCCGATGCGTGCGGTTTTCCGGTCATCGAGCTGCCACCGGCCAGCTCATTCAACGAGATCATCAGCTCGGTCCTCTCCGTCATCCTCAACGAGCAGAGTCAGCGGCTGCAGCGGGCTGCCCAGATCCACGATCGGCTGACCAACATCGTTCTCGGCGGTGGAGGGCTGCGCGAGATCGCGGTCACCGTCGGGGAACTGATGAACAGGGCGGTGGTGATCGTCGATCAGCACGGGGCGGTCGTGACCGGCTCCGGCGAACTTCCGAACGAAGGTGTCCCGGACGGTGCGATCGCCAACGCATCAAGTTCGGGCGGCGGCCGGGCGGTCTCGATCAATGTCGACGACAACGAGGCGACACTCCAGCCGATCCTGGTCGACGGTGAGCCCTACGGCGGCCTGGTGGTCCTCGTGGCCCTGGAGCAGCTCAGCGAGGACGATCTCGAGGCGCTCCAGTTCGCCGCGACGGTGGCCGCCCTCCGCCAGGTGCAAGCGCGTGCTGTGGTCGAGGACGATCGGCGCTTCCAGGCGGTCTGGCTCGAAGAGCTCGTCGGCGGGCACCTGACCGATCGGGGCGTTCTGGCCGAGCGAGCCTCGGCATTTGGTTGGGACCTGTCCGTCCCCCGAGCCGTACTGCTCGCGCAGGTTGACGGCCCCACCGGTGCCGAGGCGGCCACGGTGCGTGTCCTCGCGGACGCGGCGCGGCGCACGCTCGGACCACACGCCATCGTCTGGGAGCGGCGTGCGCAGGCCGCGGCCCTGCTCGCCCCGCGGCGAGCGGATGCGCCCGGACTCGAGGAGTGGGCGCGCACGCTGCGACGAGAGGCCGCGCGCCGAATACCCGGGGCGGTGCTCCGGGTGGGCATCGGTCGCCTGCGCGCCGATCCACTCCTTCTCCGCGACAGCCATGGCGAGGCGCGGCGGGCGCTCGAGGTGGCCCGCTGGCATCGGCGCGGCGAGGCCGTCATGTTCGAGCGGATGGGCCTCGACCGCCTGCTCGCCAGCTGCAGCGACGAAGAGCTCCTGGCCTTCCGCGAAACGATGATCGAGGCGCTGCTGGCGCACGACCGGCGGCACGAGTCGGCGCTGGTCGACACGCTGGAGGCGTACATGGCCACCCGCAACGCCGCGGAGACGGCGCGGAAGCTGTACGTTCACTACAACACCGTTCGCAGTCGGCTGGCCCGGATGGAGGAGCTGATCGGGCCATTTCTCGGCGATCCGGACCGGCTGACCGACCTGGCGGTAGCGATCCACATTCACCGGCGAGGACGCTGATACGGGACCGCGCGCTATACTGCGCGAAACCCTTTAAGGACGGTCCTGCGAGGCCGCCAAGGAGTCATCGGATGCTCGATATCGCCGGCACACAACCCGTCAGCCATCGGCCCTCGGCCGGTGGCTCTGTTGTTTCCCGGCCAGATGCGGCGAAGCCTGCGCCGAGCTGGCCGCACCGCCATCTGCTCGACGTGGACCAGCTGTCGCGCGACCAGATCGAGGGCTGCCTCGACCTGGCGGCCGAGATGCGGGAGCGCCGGGCGCGCCGCGAGACACTCGACCTGCTTCGCGGCGAGGTCGTCGGGTTGGCCTTCTGCGAGCCCTCGACGCGAACCCGCGTGAGCTTCGAGCTCGCTGCGGAGGCGCTCGGAGCCCAGGTGGTCGAGCTGCCAATTGACGTGAGCAGCGTTACCAAGGGCGAGTCGCTGATCGACACGCTGCGGACGCTTGAGCGCACCGGTGTATCGACGGTCATCCTGCGCCACAGCATGAGCGGCGCCCCCTACCTGGCCGCTCGCGAGGTCTCACTGCGCATCGTGAATGCCGGCGACGGTTTGCACGGCCACCCCACCCAGGCGCTCCTCGACGCCATGACGCTGCGTGACGCGCTCGGCACGCTCGAGGGACGGAAGATCGCCATCATCGGTGACATCGCGCACTCCCGAGTCGCGCGTTCAAACCTGCACACCCTGACGGCGCTGGGCGCATCGGTCTGGCTTGCCGGGCCGCCAGCGTGGGTGCGCGGCTTCGGCGGTTGGCCGGGGGTGCATGTCGCGGACAGCCTGGAGGACGCCGTGGACGGTGCCGACGCGGTGATGGCACTGCGTATCCAGCTCGAGCGAGAGGCAGGTGGCGGTGTGCCGTCGCTGCGCGAATACACCGCGCGCTGGGGACTGGATGCAGCCCGCCTGCAGGCCGCGCGACCGGAGGCTCCGGTCCTCCATCCGGGACCGACCAACGAGGGAATCGAGATCACTTCCGAGCTGGCCGCGAGCGAGCGGAGCCTGATCGGCGCCCAGGTGGTGAATGGCGTGGCGATGCGCATGGCGGTGCTCGCGCTCCTCGCTCAATGAGTCGCTTCGGGTCGCTGAACGACCCGCCGGTCACGTTCCTGCTCGGCGGCGTGCGGGTGGTTGACCCGAGCGAAGGAACCGATTCGGTTCGCGACCTGGCCGTGCTGGACGGCCGCATCGTCGAATCCGCGGAGCTGCCACCCGACGCACCGCGCCTGGAGGGCGCCGGCCTGGTCGCCGCGCCTGGCCTGTGCGATCTCCACACGCACCTGCGGGAGCCGGGCATGGAGCGCGCCGAGACGATCGAGAGTGGCGCCCGCGCCGCCGCACACGGCGGGTACACGACGGTCTGCGCCATGCCGAACACCGATCCGCCGCTCGACGAGCCGGCACGCGTCGGCATGGTGCTCGACCGCGCCCGCGGACGCGCCTGTCGCGTCAGGGTGGTGGCCGCCGCCACCCGCGGCCGTGAGGGCGAGCGAATCACCGAGATCGGCGAGCTGGCCGGGATGGGCATCGCCGGTGTGAGTGACGACGGACAGGCGGTCGCATCGGGACGCGTCGCGCGCGGCCTGCTCTCCTACCTGGGACCGCTCGGCCTGCCGCTCATCGAACACGCCGAAGACCCGAGTCTGGCCAGCGGGTCGGTGATGCGAGCCGGGCCGATCGCGACACGCCTGGGGCTCGCCGGGTGGCCGGCGAGCGCGGAACTGACGATCGTCGAGCGCGACATTGCCCTGGCCGAGGAGACCGGCGGATGGATCCACTTCACGCACCTGTCGACCTCTGCCGCGCTCGAAGCGGTCCGCCGCGCGAAGGCGCGCGGCGCGCGGGTCACCTGCGACGTCACACCGCACCACCTGGCGCTCACCGATGCATGGGTCGCCGGTGACCGTGGCTTCGCCTGGGACGAGCCTGCAGGCGTGGCCGCGGACCCGTTCGGCACCGCGCTGGACCCAGCGCTGGCATACGACTCAGCCTGTCGGGTGAACCCGCCCCTCGCCTCACGCGCGGACGCGCTGGCCCTCCTTGCCGGCCTGGCCGACGGGACGATCGACGCCATTGCGACCGACCACGCGCCACACCCGCGCGAGCGCAAGGCGGTCGAGTTCGCGGCCGCGGCGCCGGGGATGATCGGCCTGGAGACCGCCCTCTCCCTGGGGCTCGCCGCGGTGGCTGCCGGCTACCTGACCCTGCCGCGCCTGGTTGAAGCGATGGCCACAGCGCCAGCACGGCTGATCGGCGAGGACCGCTCGCTGCGTCCCGGATCGACCGCTGACCTCGTCGTGTTCGACGCGCAGGCTACTTGGCGCGTGGAGGCTGCGAGCCTGGCGTCGGCGTCCGCCAATACCCCGCTCCTGGGAATGGAGCTGCCCGGCGTGGTGCGGCTCACCCTTGCGAGCGGCCGCATCACCTACGCGGACGGGTTGGACACGCTCCGCTAGCGCGCCTGGGCGAACGCCGCGTCAGCGACCGGGCGTCGGATATGGGACCATGCGGACCGCCACCACCGACCCCGCACTGAGCGATGCATGTCGATTCGCACCAACGAGGAACTCGACCCCAACGAGGGACCCGGATTCGGCTGCTTTGTCTGGCAGGCGATCCTGTTCGCCGGGATCCTGCTCCTCATCCCGGTGGGGCTCTTCACCTTCGGCTGGCCGGTCTGGCTGCTGGTGGTCCTGCTCTTCATCGATATGATCCTGCTCTTCTTCGTGAGCATGACCAGCGTCTTTCTGCTCCGCGTCTTTTTCGCCGATCGAAGGCGAGGACGCGGCCGGGCGCCAGGTTCGGCTACCCTGCCACCCCGCGTGGTCACCACCGATCCAGAGGAGACACCAGATGAGCAGTGAGCCGAAGCGCGCGCGCGACGCCATTCGCCGGGGTCGTGGCTGATGCCACTGATGGTCACCTTCTTCAACGTCCGCAAGGGTCGCGACGCGCTCTTCAAGCGCGGCATGCGCCACTTCTTCCCGCGGACCGCGCGACGCTACGAGGAGGAGTACGGGATCCGCTTTGTCGGCTGGTACAACGTGACCGAGGGATCGGAGTGGAACAACGTGCTGATCATGGACCTGCCCAACTACGCGGTCCTCGATCGCCTGTACGCGGACCCCACGACCCGGGGCCTGGGGCATCGGGTGGCTGAATCGGTCTTCGACACCAAGCACACCATCTTCCTGCGAGAGCGGATGGGGCCGGACCTGGTGTACAAGCCGTGACCTCTCCGCGCATCAGCGCGCTTCGTGAGCTGGCTGGCGAAGCCGAGCTCGAAAAGCGCGACTTCGTGTACGAGGCGACCGAGCAGCTCCGTCGCTTCCTGGAGGCGAATCGCGACCGCCTCCGCGAGATCGGGCCGATCAAACTCGTCGACGATGAACAGGACTACCTCGTCTTCGAGCCGGTCGACCAGACCTGGACGACGCGGCTCACCTACCAGGACCCGGCCGACAACGAGTGGTACGACGAGGAGCAGACGGTCGAGGCGGTCAGCGAGGTGGTCGAGCTCTACAACCTGGCGGACATCCTTTCCTGGTTCGGTGAGGCCGCCCGCGACCCGCTGAACCACCTCGTCCCAGCCGACGAGCTGGCCGCGCACGAGTCGGTCGGCGAGGCAACCGACGAGGACTGGCAGGCCGTCCTCCCGAGCGAACAGCAGGAGACGATTGCCGCGCAGCGCCTCTGGCAGCTTGCCGACGCCTATCGCACCCAGATCGGCGACCAGCAGAAGCAGGCGCTGCGCGAGTTCATCGCCAACGCGGAGGAGGTCCTGACGCGCACCGGCGACCTGGTCCTGCTGGAGGAGGAGACCGATGTGCTGATCATCCGCTCGGACGGGCGCTTCGAGACCTCGCTCGACCTGTCCGACATGCCCACCGGCACAGTGCTCGACGACGCCCCGCGGCGCCTTGGACTGACCGTCACCGACGCTCGCACCATTGCCGATGTGTACGACCCGACCGACATCCTGCAATGGGTCACCGATGCGCTCGCCGAGCGCTATCCGACGGTCGACTTCAGCGCAGTCTACGAATAGGCCGATGGAGCCCCCCTCCGGCGCCCCCGGCTCGGAGCTGCCCCGCGGGGCGGCACTCGGGTCGGCGTCGGTCGAGGAACTCTTCGAGGCGGCCGGGGCACTGCGCAGCGGCCATTTCCAGCTCAAGAGCGGCCGTCACTCGGACCGCTACCTCGAAAAGTTCGCCGTGCTCCAGTACCCGGCACTCGCGGTCGAGCTTGGCCGCCGATTGGCCGATGCGCTGGAACACCATGACCCGACCCTGGTGGTGGGGCCCACCACCGGCGGCGTGCTGCTCGCCTTCGAAACCGCCCGCCAGCTGGAGGCCAGGCTCGGGCGCACCGTGCGCGGCGTCTTCGCCGAGCCGATGGAGCGCGGAACGCGAGCGCTCCGCCGCGGCTGGCCGGTGGCGCCCGACGAGCGGGTGGTCCTGGTTGACGACATCCTGACGACCGGCGCTTCGCTGGCCGAGACAGCCTCCGCGGTGCGAGGCGCTGGCGCGTCCCCCCTGGCTGCCGCCGTGATCGCAGACCGCTCGACGGGGCCGGTGGACCTGGGATGCCCACTCGGAGCGCTGGGGCGGATCGAGATCGACTCGTGGCCGGCCGAGGCGTGCCCCGCATGTGCGCGAGGTGAGCCACTCGTCAAACCGGGCAGCAGCACCCAGGACGCGACCAACGGCTAGCCGCTAACCCACCGTCGCCTGTTGCCAGGTCACCTGCGTGATGCGCGCCGGTGGATGCTCCCCGTCAGGCGGCACGATCCCCTCCTCGGCTTCGATTGGGATCCCGATCGGCGCCACGAAGTAGCGCCCGGCAAGCCGGCGCGACTCCGGATCGAGGGCGAATCCCGCCTTGGCCCGGTGAAAGGTCACGGTCAGATCGGCCGCCAGCACCGGATCGGAGCGGGAGCCATCGGTCAGGTCGATGCGAGTCGGTGCATCCACCGCCAGGACGCGGCATGGCCGCCCGGCCGCGGTGGCGTGCGTGCGAATCGCGTTGGCCAGGTCCACCGCGCTCGAAACCGGCTCGCGCAGCGGCCCGCTCGCCCCCGACCCGAGCAGCGCGTCGATCAGCAGGCTCGCCGGGGAGAGGCGCGGCCGCAACTGGAGCAGCAGCTCAGGCGTGGGCGCCACGAAGAGGCTCAGCGACCCGGCGGACGCCATCGCCTGCAACACCGTCCAGTTGTGGGCAGCTGCGCTCCCACCGGCGCCGCCGATGTGCGAGGGATCCCCGACCAGGACC
>JBDSIN010000101.1:0-6009 GCA_039917955.1 Candidatus Limnocylindria bacterium | reverse complement strand
GGATCAGCACCGACCCGATGGCCGGGGTGCGCTCGCCGAAGCGACCCGGCCGGCTGCCGCGCGTCCTGTCAGTGGAGGATGCGGCGCGCCTCGTAGAGGCTCCGCGCAGGTTCACGACGAGGGCCATCTCCGGACGCGCAGGGGAGCGAGCGGCGGCGATGGCGCGGCGTGACGCCGCCATCCTGGAGCTGCTGTACGCGACCGGCATGCGCATCAGTGAACTCGCGTCGCTGACGCTTGATCGTTTGGACCTGGCGCAGCGCCGGCTGCGGGTCATCGGGAAAGGATCCAAGGAGCGCGAACTGCTGTTCGGTGAGCCGGCAGCACTCGTGCTGCGCGGGTACCTGGCCGGGGGTCGGCCGATCTTGGCCGCCCGCGCCGCGGTCGGGACGCGCATGGCGACCGCGCACCTCTTCCTGAACAACTCCGGCGGTCCGCTGACCGATCGCGGCGCTCGGATGGTGGTCGATCGGTGGGTGACGGTGTCTCAGGCGCCGGCCAACACGTCGCCGCACACCCTGCGCCACTCGTTCGCGACGCACCTGCTCGAGGGGGGAGCCGACCTGCGCACTGTGCAGGAGCTGCTCGGGCACGCCCGGCTCGCCACCACCCAGATCTACACCCACCTGTCCGACGCATCGCTGCGCTCCGCGTACCGCTCCGCCCACCCGCGGTCCGGTCGCGCCGCATCGGGACGGCCCTCGCGGTGAACGAGGCGGGCGACGGCGGAGCGGCATCGGTCCCTGGCGGTCCTTCTGTCGGGCGCGTCCTGGCGACGGCCGGCCTGATTCTCACCGTTGCGGCCCTGGGGAGCCGCCTGCTCGGTTGGGTTCGCCTGCTGGTGATCGGCTCGCAGTTCGGCGCCAGCCGCGAACTCGACGCCTACTTCGCCGCCTTCCGCATCCCCGACGCGATCTTCCAGCTCGTGGTCGCCGGTGCGCTCAGCGCGGCGCTGATCCCGGTATTCAGCAGCTATCGCGCCCGCGGTGAAGAGACCGAGGCGTGGCGATTGGCGAGCAGCGTCATCAACCTGGTGGTGATCGCGCTCTCCGGATTCAGCCTGCTGATGGCCATCCTGGCGCCCATCGTGGTGCCCATCGTGGCCCCCGGCTTCGACGCGCCGACCACCGAGCTGACGGTGCGGATGACCAGGGTGATGCTGCTGAGCCCGGTCTTCATCGGCATGGGGGCGGTGGTCAGCGGGATCCTCAACAGTCACGAGCGCTTCACCGTCCCGTCCCTGGCACCGCTGGTCTACAACGCGGCCATCATCGGTGCCGCGGTCGTCCTCGCCCCGCTGATGGGTGTGGAGGGGCTGGCGGTCGGTGTCGTGATCGGGTCACTGGCGCATCTCGTCATCCAGCTCCCGGAACTCGGCCGGGTGGGGCAGCGCTACGACCTCACCATCGGCCTGTCGCACCCTGGCGTGCGCCAGGTGCTGCGCCTGATGGGGCCGCGGATGCTCGGCCTGGCGGCGGCGCAGATCAATTTCATTGCCAGCACGATCCTGGCCAGCGGGCTGCCGGCCGGCAGCGTGACCGCCTACAACTATGCGTTCCAGCTGATGCAGGTGCCGGTCGGAGTGATCGGCGTCAGCGTGGCGGTGGCGCTCTTCCCGCGCCTCTCCCGCGACGCTGCACTCGGCCGGGTGAGCGAGGTGCGCGCCCAGGTGGCCCAGGCGGTTCGCGTCCTGCTCTTCATCGCCGCGCCGTTGACGGCGCTGATCATCGTGCTGCGCGGCCCCTTCACCTCGGTCTTCTTCCAGTACGGCCTGTTCAGCGCCGAATCGACCGAGCGGACCGCCCAGGCGCTCCTCTTCTTCACGGTGGGCTTGAGCTTCCACACCGTCCAGCACGTCCTGGCTCGTGCTTTCTACGCGCTGCAGGACACCCGCACACCGGTAACCTGGGCGATCGTGGCGGTGACCGTGAACGTGCCGCTCATGATCTGGCTGTCCGGACCGATGGGGGTCGAGGGGCTGGCCCTGGCGATGTCGATCACCGCCGGCGTCGAGGTGCTTGGACTCCTCTGGGCGCTCCATGGCAGGCTCGACGGCCTGGAGGTCCCCGAGGTGGTCGGATCGGTCGCTCGGTCCGCTGCAGCCGCCGCGGTGGCCGCGCTGCTGGTGTTCGGGGGACTGCAGGTGGTGGACCTGTGGGCGGCTGGCCTCCGCGACAACGCGTTCGGCCGCCTGCTGGTGCTGCTGGTGCTGGGCGGAGCCGGCGTCGTCACCTACCTTGCCGCAGCCTCCGCGCTGCGCTCCCACGAACTTGGGGAGATGCGCCGCCTGATGCGTGGCCGCTTCGGTCGTGGCCGGGAGGTGAAGGCATGAGCGGGGCGAATCGCAAAATGGGGCTGGGCGCGCTGGCCGACCGGATCGCTCCCGATCGCGTGGTGGGGCTGCCGGTCGGGGAGGTCCGCGCCCTCGCCTACGACTCACGGCGCGTCACGCCCGGGTCGCTCTTCTTCGCGGTCGCGGGTGACCACACCGATGGGCATCGATTCGTGGATGCGGCAATCGCGGCCGGTGCGATGGGCGTCGTCGTCGAGGCGGAGCGGCCGGGGATCGGCGTGCCGCAGCTGGTCGTGGCCAACAGCCGCCACGCCCTCGCCGATGCGGCCGACCTGTGGTTCGGCGAACCCACCCGCGCCCTCGAGACGATCGGCGTGACCGGCACGAATGGCAAGACGACCGTCGCCTGGCTCGTCACCCAACTGCTGATCGGTGCCGGACGACGCCCGGGTCTGCTCGGCACCGTCTGGCAGCGCATCGGGGACGAGACGACCGACAACCTGAGTCGCGCCACGACACCCGAGGCGCTCGAGCTCCAGGAGCTGCTGGCGGCCATGCTGGTGGCCGGGAACGATACCGCCGTGATCGAGTCGAGCAGCCATGGCCTGGCGCAGGGTCGAACGCGCAACTGCCGCTACCGTTCCGGGATCGTCACCAACCTGACCCACGAGCACCTCGAGTTCCACGGCACCTTCGAGGCGTATCGCGCCGCCAAGGCGCTGCTGGTCGAGGAGGCACAGCTGGCGATCCTCAACCGCGACGACCCGTCGTACGACTTCTTCCGCGAGCGAGCCCGCGATCGAGTCGTGAGTTTTGGCGCCCACGCCGAGGCCGATGTCCGTGGCACGCTCGTCGCCGAGCGCCCGGCCGGGTCGACCGTGTCGGTGCTCGCTCCCGGCTGGAGTGGTCAGCTCGAGATCCCGCTGGTCGGCGCGTTCAACGTCGAGAACGCCTTGGCGGCGTTCGCCTGGGCGGTTGGATGGGGGATCGACCTCGATGTGGCATCTGGCGCGCTCGCGTCTGCGCGCAGCGTGGCCGGCCGCATGGAACCGGTCGACGAGGGGCAGCCCTTCGGCGTGGTGGTCGACTACGCCCACTCACCCGATGCCCTTGAGAAGGTCCTGCGCGTGCTGCGGCCGGTCACTGCCGGGCGCCTGGCGGTGGTCTTCGGCTCGGCCGGTGAGCGCGACACGACCAAGCGCGCGGTGATGGGCAGGATCGCGGCCGAAGTCGCCGACCTGGCCTACGTGACCGATGAGGACCCGCGCGGCGAGGACCCCGATGCCCTGAACGCGGAGATCGCTGCCGGCGCCCGCGCCGCCGGCGCACGGGACGGCGAGAACCTGTGGGTGATCAACGATCGCCGCCGCGCCATCGCCGAGGCCGTGGCGGCCGCTCGCCCCGGCGACACCCTGCTCCTCGCCGGCAAGGGGCACGAACACTCGATCGTGTACGCCGACGGCCCGGCCTGGTGGGACGAGGCCGAGGTCGCTCGCCAGGAGCTTCGTGCCGCCGGTTACGAGCGCCCGCGCCGGTGACCGCGATATTCCGCGAGGCGACCGCGACCGATGGCGCCGCCTGGCAGGCGCTTCTCGAGCGGCTCCCGAGCGGTGATCTCCTCCACGACTGGGAGTGGGCCGCGGTGGCCGCCTTCGACGGCGCTCCTCGGCGCAACTTCGCTCTCGACGAGGCGGGGGAGCTGGTGGGCATCTGCGCCGCGCAAGTGCGTCGCACCAGGCTCGGCCGGAGCTTCTGGTATGTCCCGCGCGGACCGGTCCTCGACTACGACCGCCCGCAGGTGGGGGAGCGACTCGGCACGATGCTCGAGGGCCTGCGCGCCGAAGCCCGCCAGGATCGGGCCATCGCGGTTCGCCTTGAGCCGCGGGTCGAGGCCGGCTCAGCCGCTGCCGCTCACTTCGGTGCTCCCGGGCTGCGCAAGGTGGTGGCCACGCTCCAGAGCCCTGATACGCGCCTCCTACAACTCCTGCCCGATGACGAGGCGCTCCTGGCGACCTTCGACAAGGACACCCGCTACGCCATCCGACGATCAGCGCGCGAAGGGGTGACGACCCGCGTGGTGGATGACCCGGCCGACGATGCGTCGCTCACCGCCCTCCACGCGCTGGTGACCGATACCCTTCGTCGCGCGAACTATCACCTCCCCGAGTTCGAGCGCTACCGGCTCATCTGGCGCGGCCTCGCGGCGGCCGGTCGCGCCCGCATCGTCCAGGCCTGGCACGGTGGGACGCTCGGGTCAGCCGCTCTCGTGGTGGTCGAGGGGGATCGGTCCTTCTACCTGTACGCAGGCTCGGTCCGCGAGGCGCCCGGCGAGACCAAGCGCTTCCCCGCGTACGCGGTGCAATGGCAGATGATGCGCACCGCCCGCGAGATGGGAGCGCGCACCCACGACCTGTGGGGCGTGGCTCCCGAATCGGCCGGACCGGAGCACCCGTGGTACGGCTACAGCCTGTTCAAGAAGGGCTTTGGGGGCCGATTCGTCCCGTGGGCGGGCTCCTGGGACCTCGTCATCGACCCGATCACCTATCGGCTGCGGGATCTTGCCGGCTCACTTCGCGGCACGATCGGCCGGCTGCCCTCATCGGCTTGACCGGACTCTCATAGTCGACTATAAGGATGCACTATGAGAAGCGTGACAGCCATGGCACTCCGCGCACGTCTGGGCGAGATCCTCGATGCGGCATCCGCCGGCGAGCGCATCGTCATCGAGCGCGACCACAAGCCGATGGCCCTCCTGGTCCCGTACGAAGACGCGGTGCGCCTTGAAGCAGATGAGCAGCAGCGCATCGCACGCAGCCTCGAGGCGCTCGATCGGCTCGTGGCTCGCGGCAAGTGGCTTCGACGCGAGGGCCTCATCCCGGCCGACGCACCCGACGCGGTGACGGCCATCCGTGAAGACCGGGACCGCGATGACCCGTAGCGCGCCATCCGCGCTCGTGGTGGACGCCTCTGCAGCGCTGGCAATCAGCCTTCAGGAACCGACATCCGAACGCGCCGAATCCATCCTCCGCGAGCGCAGCCTCGCGGGCGGCGCACTGCTCGTCCCAGCGATCTTCTGGCTGGAGGTGGTCAACGTCCTCGTTAGGCGCCACCACCAACCGCCGGGGCTGGTGCTCGAGGAGATCGTTGACCTGGAAGGCCTGGGCCTGGAATCGGTAGAACTTGATCGTCCCCAGCTGCTCCTCACGATCGACGTCGTGGCCCGACACGGCCTATCGGCCTATGACGCCGCGTACCTGGCCCTCGCCGAATCGGCCGATGCCCAGCTCCTTACTGCCGACAGGCGCCTGGCTGCCGCCGCGGGAGCCCGAGCGATCGCGTTGGACGGTGGCCACGCCGTCCACGAGGAGGCGCCCACCTACGCGACTTCCTGGGCTACCTGGCCCGGTGCCGCTGCCTACCTCAAGGAGCTGCGCGCGCGGATCGTCAGTCAAGCCAACGGGTAGGCTTCTCCTGATGCCTCCCGTCGTCCGCCGCGCAACCGATGCAGACCGTCCCGCCTGGGACGCGTTCGTCGCCTCCCGCCCGGAGTCCGATCTGCTCCAGTCGTGGGCCTGGGGCGAGTGCTCCGCGCTCGCCGGTGAGCCGCCGGCGCGCATCGTGCTAGACGACGAGGGTACGATCCGGGCTGTGGCACAGGCGCTGATGCGCCCCGCCGGCTTCGGTCGCCAGGTGGCCTACGTCGCCCACGGCCCGAT
>JBDSIN010000100.1:0-6137 GCA_039917955.1 Candidatus Limnocylindria bacterium | reverse complement strand
TCGCGGTCCCCGATCCAATGGGCGTGGGCGTCAATGAAGCCGGGGTAGGCCACGTTCGAGCCGATGTCGATGACCGGCACCTCATCGCCGGCACGCTCCAGTACCTCGTCCCGCGTGCCGACACAGGTCACGAGGCCGGCTTCGATGAGGAGCGCCTGCGCGATGGGGGGATCATCCATCGTCACGATCCGGCCGACGATGACCAGATCACCTGCCTCGGACCCGGCGGGGTCAGCTGTGGCAGTCGGTGCCGGAGCACGGCCGGCGGGGCAGGACGGAGGTGTCCGGGAGCTCGTGCCGGCGAAGACGCAGCCGCTGACGAGGGCGAGCACGAACAGTGTCGCCGACGCTGAGCAGACCTGCCTGCGAGATCGTGACATGCGCACCTCGTCCAAGGGTCGTTGGCGGCCACCGAGGCCGGCAGTGCATGGATTAAGGCGGAATACCGAACCGATACTTACCGAAAACGTTTCCCCGCCCAGAGCGAGAGCGGGCGGCCCCTCGGAGCCGCCCCGCCCTAGCAGAGAGGGCGACGGCCCTCAGTCGACGGCGTCCTCGGGAAGCAGTTGCACGGTGGCAAGGACCTCCTCGAACCATGCTCTGTCGTACTGAGCGACGACGTCCTGGTTGTCGGGTGACACGTAGAGGTCAATGTGGTAGCCGCGGCCGGCGATTGTGACGACCGCCACGAGACAGGTGTCGCCGCCGCTGAGCCCCATGGCGCCGTCGACGATGATCGGCTCCGTTGTCGTGCATCTATCGTCGTCCGCCATCTGTGCCGCGACCCAATCCTCGGGCGCGGATTCGCCGATCGGCTGCGAGGCGATGCGCAGGAACAGGCCGTCGTCGACGACCGGGTGGAGCAGCACGTCGACGTAGGGCGCAGAGTGGACGGCAGTGCAATAGAGGCAGTCCGTCCAGGGCTCGGTTGCCGCCTGAGCCGTCCATCCCTCGGGATAGGACATCGAAATGCCGTGCACCGTCGAGGTGAAGCTCTCCGTCAGCGGCGGAGGGGATGCGGGCGACGGGGACGGTTCGGGGGTGGCGGTCTCCGTCGCGCCGGGACTGCCGGTATTGGGGCCGCCGAGGTATTGGAAGCCGACGACGGCGATGACCACCACGGCCGCGGCCGCCAGGCCAATCTTGAGATATCGGTTCATGTCAGGTGTCCTCCACGAGCCCATGACGGCCCGCTGTCGTGTCTGTTCGATTCGATCACGAACCGCGTCGTAGACCGGGTAGGGCAGCTCATCCAGGCCCTCGCTGAAGAAGGCGTGGATCAGCCGATCGGGATCTCGAGACGCGGTCATGCCCTTCGCTCCTGGTTGGTGGACGAGCGGGCATCAGCCTCGAGGCTGGCCCGCATCGCCCGGGTCGCGTGGTGCAGGCGGGACTTTGCGGTCCCAACAGGAGTACCCATCCGTTCTGCCACCTCGGAAATGGAGAGACCGAGGTAGTGATGAAAGACCAGCACGGCGCGCTGCTCGACGGTGAGCCTTCGGAGGGCTCGTTCGAGCTGATCGCGATCGTCCACGGTCAGGGTGTTGTCGACCCCGTGCACGGGCTCGACCGGGATGAGCCGGATGCCTGCCGCCCAGCGGGTGCGATGCCTGGCCTCGGCATAGCAGGCGTGGGTCAGGATCCGATGGAGCCACGGTTCGAAGAGATCGGGGTTTCGCAGGGAGCGCAGCTCGCGCCAGGCCGCGATGAACGCGGTCTGGACGGCGTCCTCTGCCAGATCGGCATCGCGCAGGATCCGAAACGCGATGGCCATGCAGCGGTCGCCAACCCTGCGCGCCAGCGAGTCGAACGCTTCCGCGTCCCCTCGCTTGGCCTGGTCGACCAGCGTTGCCTGCACCCATCCCTCCATTCCGTCAGCTGACCGGTCCTGGTGGACGCAATCAGACAGGAGAGTCCTGGGGGCAGCCTATCTGTTCAATCTGGGTGGACTGCTGCAAAAGCCGACGCGGCCGGGTGGAAGCGCGCCGGGTATCGCACAGCCGGCACCTGCCACCGCGGCAGCCACGCTCACGGCGATGGCCAGTCGAAACCCGTTTCGGAGTCCATGCTCATACGGTATGGGCGGAGACAACCTCGATTTCTTCATTTCGGGAGCGCCCGAAAAGTCCCGACCGATGCCTCAGTCGAGTACGAGCAGGTGGCCCGGGATCGGCGGCAGTCCGGCGTAGGTCTCGGTCAGGGCGGGCATCTCTGCCGTCGGGACCTCGAGGGCCGCCAGGGCGGCATCGGTCAGCAGCGCGTAGGGCCGGGGCCCGATCACGTCGCCGGCATGGTTCTTCAGGAGCCGATGGGCGACGATCACCGCGGGCCCGGCGAGCTCGTCGCGCCCGATGATGCGCTGCACAACGTAGTCGCCGTGGTGGAGCACGAACTTGAGGTCGAGCCCGTTGACCAGCGAGCAGGAGTTGCAGTCGCAGGTCAGCTCGGCGCGACCCTGGGCCAGCCGCTCGCCGAAGGCCGCGTAACAGGTCCTCAGGCAGGCCATGACCGATTCGCCGTGGACCGATTGCGGCCCGTCCGGAGCGACGGCGAAGATGGCATCACCTTCGAACTTCATCACCTCGAACGACGGGGCGAGGACGGTGGCCATCGTGTCGAGCAGGCTCGAAAGCAGGGAGTACACAGGGGCCGGCTCATCGGGCTCCGCGACGAGCTCCGCGTGAGCGTCGGTAATGCCCTGCAGGAAGCTGGTGTAGCCCGAGATGTCGGCGAGCAGGAGAGCGCCCCGCTGCTTCGAGGCTGGGCCGGATAGGAGATTCATCGGCGGCCATTGTCCCCCATCACCCTATCGGGGCGAAGAGCTGCTATGGGGCAGGACGCGGGTACCCCAGATCTAGAAGAGATCAGGACGGCGGGTGAGTCTCCTCGGCGTCAGGCGGATCAGCGGGAGCTTGCGCCGCCGCGGGCGCCTCGAGACGTCCACGCACCGCGTCGTCGTGCACCGCCCGCTCGACCGGGTCGGTGATCCAGCGGCGCTCGACCCATTGGCGAAACGGAGGTACGCGCAGCAACAGACTTCTCAGGCCCATGCGCGCATTGTCACCCGCTTCGGCGGTAGCCGTCACCACTACGGGTAGTACACCGTGACCGACGTCAAGCTCCCCGGCACGTAGGTGTACGCGGCCTTGGTCACGTTGCTCACCGTCCAGGTGACCGAAGAGGTCTTGCGACCGACATTGACCGACACGGAGCAGGTGCCGCTGCTCCCCGTCGTGCAGCTGCTGCCCGCGCCACCCGACCAGGCGCCGGTCACGGTTGCCCCGCTCAGGGTTGCGCCGGACCCATCGCGAACGGTGGTCGTGACGGTGGCGGTCCACCCGCCCTTGCGGGTGGCGGAGCTGGGAATCAGGGCACTGATGGTCATCGTCTGCGCGACCGGCGGTGCCGAGACGGTCACCGACTGCGCCGTGTTCCCGGTGGCGCCCCCGTTATCGGTCACCAGCAGGCTCACCGAGTAGGTGCCCGCTGCAGTGAAGGTGTGGCTCGGACCGACTCCGGATCCCGACCCATCACCCCCGAAGGTCCACGCGTACGAGGCGATGGTGCCGTCGGAGTCATTCGATCCTGAGCCGTCGAATGAGCATGCGAGGTAACTGCAGGAGTAGGTGAAGCTCGCGGTGGGCGATTGGTTCGGCGGCGGTGGCGGAGGCGGTGCGCCATCGGCCCAGTAACCGGCTCCCCAACTGGCGGCCGCCAACTTGGCCTGGCCGGCAATCGAGGGATGGAAGTAGTCGCCGCTCACGTCGGAGGTTGTGAAGACCGTGGTGAAAGCGATGTTGCCGTCCCACCGGCAACGTGCGTACTGCGCGCACACCGCGGCGAGTTGGGTGTTGTGCTCCGCATTGCGCTGGGCAACGGTCGCGCGACGGGCGATATCGGTCTCGGTGGTGGAGGTCGGGTTGGCCAATAGAGACTGGCAGACACTTCCCGCCGACCAGATGAATCGGGCCCACCAGTTCCCGTTGAACAGCTCCCACAGGTGATACACGTTCGGGATGCTGCTCAGGTAGATGTTGGTGTTCGGCGAGCCAGAGGCGAGCGTCGCCATGGCGGTCTCGAACTGTAACCGGAAGTCGATGACCGATGTCATCTGTTCGACCGTATCGGTGCACAGGTCGTTGCCGCCGATCAGCACCGTCAGGTAGTCCGGCTTCAGCGCGACCACGTTCTGCATCTGGCCGTTCAGGTCGGCCATCTTGGCGCCGGAGACCGATCGGTTGTAGTTCTTGGCGGAGATGCCCGAATTGAGCGCCAGCAGGCGCAGGTAGTGGCTGTTCACGGTGGAGTTGGTGCCGGTTGACCAGGAGTTGGCCGGGTAGTCGGTCCCGAGGCTGCCGCCGGTGCTTGCCGCCTGGGAGATCGAATCGCCGACCGCGGCAATCGATCCGGGCAGCGGAGGAGGCGTTGTCGCTGCGGCCGCCGGTGCCAGACCGATGAGCATCGTCGCAGCGACGAGCGCCGCAAGCCAGAATCGCCGGGTCATTGCCGCCTCCCTGTCTCAACTGAGTGTAGATCTCCGCGCACTCTACTCCCGCGACACAAGGCCGCATGCGCAAGGACCAGTATGCTGCCGGCCTCATGGACGCCCAGCCTGCGACCGCCCTCCTGACACGAGCGCGCGCGCTGCTTGCCCGCCACCCGCTGATCGACGGGCACAACGACCTGCCCTGGAAGATCCGCAGCTCGAAGTCCGCGCCCGGCGACCTCGACGGATACGACCTGATAACCACCGCACCCGACGGCGGCCACACCGACATCCCGCGCCTGCGAGCGGGGGGCGTCGGCGGCCAGTTCTGGAGCGTGTACGTTCCGGGCGAAGGGCCACCCGCTCATGCGCTGCTCCAGCTGGAGCAGCTTGACCTGGCCCGGCGGATGATCGACCGATATCCGGACGACCTCGAGTTTTGTCTGACGGCCGATGATGTCGAACGCGCCATGGCCGCCGGACGGATTGGATCGATGCTGGGGATGGAGGGCGGCCATGTCCTGGAGGGTTCGCTGGGAGCGTTGCGGGCCTTCTTCGACCTCGGGGCGCGCTACTTGACCCTCACCCACAACACCAGCAACGAGATCGGCGACTCTGCCACCGGGGAGCCTCTCCACGGCGGCCTGTCGGCCTTCGGGCGAGAGGTGGTCGCCGAGATGAACCGGCTCGGCATCCTGGTGGACCTGTCGCACGTGGCTCCCACCACCATGGCCGATGCCCTTGACGCCACCCATGCGCCGGTCATCTTCAGCCACTCCTCCGCCCGAGCGCTGTGCAACGTGGCGCGGAACGTTCCCGACGAGATCCTGGGCCGCATCCCGGCCAACGGAGGTGTGGTGATGGTCACCTTCGTGGCCGGCTTCATCGGGCCCGAGGCTGCGGCGGTGACGATCCCGGCGATCGAGGAGTTCTACCGACGGGCGGCCGGCGTGACCGACCTGGAAGCGCGCGCCGCGCTGGCCGAGGAGCTGATCGACCGCCTGGACGTCCCGCGCCCGACGGTGGGTCAGGTGGCCGATCACGTGGAGCACGTGGCGCGCGTGGCCGGGCACGACCACGTGGGGATCGGCGGCGACTACGACGGCAACACCTTCTGGCCGATGGGCATGGACGACGTGTCGTCCTACCCCGTTCTGTTCGCCGAGTTGCTGGCACGCGGCTGGTCCGAGGAGGACCTCGCCAAGCTGGCAAACGGCAACATCCTGCGCGTCATGCGCGACGCGGAGTCGGTGGCGGACGGCTAGCGCCTGAGCGCGGTCGGTCCAGGGCCTCGTGTTCGGCCTCGTGTTCGGCCTCGTGTTCGGCCTCGTGTTCAGCCTCGTGTTCCACCGGGCGGATCCAACGATCACGCATGGGCGAGTTAGGTATCCGGATTCCCACGGAGCGGGATTCGGGATGCCTACCTGGTCGGTTTTGGGCCGATGGTTGATCGTTGGATCCATGGGATGGAACCGCGGTGCAGCGACCCTGGGGGCGCAGGTCAGTGATGAAGACCCGGACGGGGAAAGAGGGGCCGATTGGCCCTGTGGACTGCCATGGCGGCAACACATCATCGGCCCGTGAACCGTGGAGGGCGGATCGGCGGCCTGGCGTGGCGTAGCGCGATCGCCGCGTCGCTCATTCCCGGCAT
>JBDSIN010000099.1:0-5464 GCA_039917955.1 Candidatus Limnocylindria bacterium | reverse complement strand
ATGCCGGGAATGAGCGACGCGGCGATCGCGCTACGCCACGCCAGGCCGCCGATCCGCCCTCCACGGTTCACGGGCCGATGATGTGTTGCCGCCATGGCAGTCCACAGGGCCAATCGGCCCCTCTTTCGCCGCCTGGGTCTTCATCCTGACCTGCGCCCCGAGGGTCCCTGCACCGCGGTTCCACCCCATGGATCCAACGATCAACCATCGGCCCAAAACCGGCCAGGTAGGCATCCTGAATCCCGCTCCGTGGGAATCCGGATACCTAACTCGGCCATGTGTGATCGTTGGATCCGCCCGGTGGAACACGAGGCCGAACACGAGGCCGAACCCGAGGCCGAACCCGAGGCCGAACCCGAGGCCGAACCCGAGGCCGAACACGAGGCCGAACCCGAGGCCGAACACGAGGCCGAACACGTGGCCCTGGACCGACCGCGCTCAGGCGCTAGGCGCGCGCGACCGACTCCGCGTCGCGCATGACGCGCAGGATGTTGCCGTTTGCCAGCTTGGCGAGGTTTTCCTCGGACCAGCCGCGTGCCAGCAACTCGGCGAACAGAACGGGGTAGGACGACACGTCGTCCATGCCCTGCGGCCAGAAGGTGTTGCCGTCGTAGTCGCCGCCGATCCCCACGTGGTCGTGCCCGGCCATGCGCGCCACGTGCTCCACGTGATCGGCCACCTGACCCACCGTCGGGCGCGGGACGTCCAGGTGGTCGATCAGCTCCTCGGCCAGCGCGGCGCGCGCTTCCAGGTCGGTCACGCCGGCCGCCTGTCGGTTGAACTCCTCGATCGCCGGGATCATCACCGTTGCGGCCTCCGGACCGATGAAGCCGGCGACGAAGGTGACCATCACCACACCCCCGTTGGCCGGGATGCGGGCCAGGATCTCGTCGGGCACGTTGCGCGCCACGTCGCACAGGGTGCGCGCCGAGGAGTGGCTGAAGATGACCGGCGCGTGCGTGGTGTCGAGTGCATCGGCCATGGTGGTGGGTGCCACGTGGGAGAGATCCACGAGCATGCCGAGCCGGTTCATCTCCGCGACCACCTCCCGGCCAAACGAGGAGAGCCCGCCATGCAGGGGCTCGCCCGTGGCGGAATCGCCGATCTCGTTGCTGGAGTTGTGGGTGAGGGTCAGGTAGCGCGCCCCGAGGTCGGAGAAGGCCCGCAGCGCCCCGAGCGAGCCCTCGAGGACATGGCCGCCCTCCATCCCCAGCATCGATGCAATCCGTCCGGCGGCCATGGCGCGTTCGACATCATCGGCGGTGAGGCAGAACTCGAGGTCATCCGGATATCGGTCGATCATCCGGCGCGCCAGGTCAAGCTGCTCCAACTGGAGCAGCGCATAAGCGGGTGGCCCTTCGCCCGGAACGTACACGCTCCAGAACTGGCCGCCGACGCCGCCGGCCCGCAGACGCGGCAGATCGGTGTGGCCGCCGTCCGGCGCTGTGGTTGCCAGGTCGTAGGCGTCCAGGTCGCCCGGCGCGGACTTCGAGCTGCGGATCTTCCAGGGCAGGTCGTTGTGACCGTCGATCAGCGGGTGGCGGGCAAGCAGTGCGCGCGCTCGGGTCAGGAGGGCGGTCGCAGGCTGGGCGTCCATGAGGCCGGCAGCATACTGGTCCCTGCGCATGCGGCCTTGTGTCGCGGGAGTAGAGTGCGCGGAGATCTACACTCAGCTGAGGCAGGGAGGCGGCAATGACCCGGCGATTCTGGCTTGCGGTGCTCGTCGCTGCGACGATGCTCATCGGTCTGGCACCGGCGGCCGCTGCGACAACGCCTCCGCTGCCCGGATCCATCGCCGCGGTCGGCGACTCGATCACCCAGGCGGCAAGCACCGGCGGCAGCCTCGGGACCGATTACCCGGCCAACTCGTGGTCAACCGGCACCAACTCCACCGTGAACAGCCACTACCTGCGCCTGCTGGCGCTCAATTCGGGCATCTCCGGCAAGAACTACAACCGATCGGTCTCCGGCGCCAAGATGGCCGACCTGGCCGGCCAGATGCAGACGGCAGCCGCCCTGCAGCCGGACTACCTGACCGTGTTGATCGGCGGCAACGACCTGTGCACCGATACCGCCGCGGGCATGACATCGGTCAGTGCCTTCCGCTCGCAGTTCGAGACCGCCATGGCGACGCTCGCCGCAGGCTCTCCGAATACCAACATCTACCTGAGCAGCATCCCGAACGTGTATCACCTGTGGGAGCTGTTCAAGGGGAACGGGTGGGCTCGATTCATCTGGTCGCTGGGCGGCATCTGCCAGTCGCTGCTCGCCAATCCGACCTCCATCAACCAGACCGATGTCGACCGTCGCGCGACCGTTGCCCAGCGCAACCTGGACTACAACGCGCAGTTGGCGCAGGTCTGCGCCGCGTACGCCACCTGCCGCTGGGACGGCAACGCCGCCTACAACACGGTCTTCACCACCTCCGACGCGAGCGGCGACTACTTCCACCCCTCGATTGCTGGCCAGGCCAAGCTGGCGGCCGTCAGTTGGGGAGCCGGTTACTGGGCCGGCGGCGCTCCGCCGCCCCCGCCGCCGGTCAACCAGGCACCTACGGCGAGTTTCATCTATTCCTGCACGTACCTCGTCTGCTCATTCGACGGCTCAGGCTCGACCGATGCCGGCGGAAGCGTCGTCTCATACGCCTGGGCCTTTGGCGACGGCGGCTCCGGATCGGGAGCAGCCGCGTCCCACACCTTCTCCGCGGCAGGCACCTACTCGGTGAGCCTCGTGGTGACCGACAACGGGGGCGCCACCGGGAACACGGCGCAGTCGGTGACCGTCTCGGCGCCGCCGGTCGCCCAGACGATGACCATCAGTGCCCTGATCCCCAGCTCCGGCACCCGCAAGAGCGGGTGGACCGCCACCGTCACGATCACCGTTCGCGATGGGTCCGACGCAACCCTGAGCGGGGCAACCGTGACCGGCGCCTGGTTGTCCGGCGCGGGCACCAACTGCACGACGGGGAGCAGTGGCACGTGCTCGGTCTCGGTCAATGTCGGTCGCAAGACCTCCTCAGTCACCTGGACGGTGAGCAACGTGACTGAGGCCGCGTACACCTACCTGCCGGGGAGCTTGACGTCGGTCACGGTGTACTACCCGTAGTGGTCACGGCTGCCCGCCGGCGCAGGTGACAATGCTCCCATGGGCCTGAGAAGTCTGTTGCTGCGAATTCCGGCGTTTCGCCCATTGGTCGAGCGGCGCTGGGTCACCGATCCGGTCGAGCGCTCGGTGCACGACGAAGTTGTGCGCGGACGTATCGACGCGCCCGTGCCGAGTGAAACGCCAGCTGATGCGCCTGACGCCGAGGAGACTCACCCGCCGTCCTGATCTCTTCTAGATCTGGGGTACCCGCGTCCTGCCCCATAGCAGCTCTTCGCCCCGATAGGGTCATGGGGGACAATGGCCGCCGATGAATCTCCTGTCCGGCCCAGCCTCGAAGCAGCGGGGTGCTCTCCTGCTCGCCGACATCTCGGGCTACACCAGCTTCCTGCAGGGCATCACTGACGCCCACGCCGAGCTCGTGGCGGAGCCCGATGAGCCGGCCCCGGTGTACTCGCTGCTCTCGAGCCTGCTCGACACCATGGCCACCGTGCTGGCCCCGTCGTTCGAGGTGATGAAGTTCGAGGGTGATGCGATCTTCGCCGTCGCTCCGGACGGGCCGGAGTCGGTCCACGGCGAATCGGTGATCGCCTGCCTGCGGACCTGCTACGCGGCCTTCGGCGAGCGGCTGGCCCAGGGTCGCGCCGAACTGACCTGCGAGTGCAACTCCTGCTCGCTGGTAAGCGGGCTCGACCTCAAGTTCGTGCTCCACCACGGGGACTACGTTCTGCAGCGCATCGTCGGGCGCGAGGAACTCGCCGGGCCCGAGGTGATCGTCGCCCATCGGCTGCTGAAGAACCATGCCCGCGACGTGATCGGGCCGCGCCCCTACGCGCTGCTGACCGATGCCGCCCTGGCGGCGCTCGAGGTCCCGACGGCAGCGATGCCGGCCCTGACCGAGACGTACGCCGGACTCCCGCCGATCCCGGGCCATCTGCTCGTCCTCGGCTGAGGTCTCGGTCGGGACTTTTCGGGCGCTCCCGAAATGAAGGATTCGAGGTCGTCTCCGCCCATACCGTATGAGCATGGATACCGATCTCGTGAAACGGGCACAGCGCGGAGACAGCGAGGCCTTCACGAGCCTCGCCGCTGGACTCGCTGATCGGTTCCTTGCCACCTCGAACCGGATCCTGGGGGACCTGAACCTCGCCGAGGACGCGACCCAGCAGGCGCTGGTAAGTGTTTGGCGAGACCTTCCCCAGCTGCGCGACCCAGCCCGCTTTGAGGCCTGGTCGTATCGGCTCCTCGTGCGCGCCTGCTACGCCGAGGGCCACCGCGCGCGCCTGTGGGCGCCGAATCTTCGTCTGCTGCCGGTTGACGAACCGGTAGCGGTCGATCACACCAACTCGATCATCGACAGGGACCAGCTCGAACGAGGCTTTCGACGGGTGTCGTTGAAGCACCGGATGGTGCTGGTCCTGCACCACTACCTCGACCTGCCGCCCGACCAGATCGCCGAGGCACTCGGCATCCCGGTCGGGACGGTCGCATCTCGATTGCATTACGCGCTGCGGGCGATGCGCACGGCGATCGACGCCGACGCTGGCCCGATTTCGCGGGAGGTTGCCAGATGAGCACTGATCGCGACGTTGCGCGCTCTCTCCGGTCGTGGCTGAGGGAGGACCGGCGCGAGAACGCCGACCGCGTCCTGGACGCCGTCCTCACCGAGGTCGACGCGACCCCACAGCGCCACGCCTCCTGGCTGGCGCGGAGGATTCCGCTCATGAAGAACACGTTGCGCCTTGCCCTGGTGGCCGCGGCCGTCGTGGTTGTCGCCGTCATCGGGTTCCAGTTCCTCGGTGGCCCCAACGTCGGAGGTCCGGTGGCGACGCCAACGCCCGAGGCGACGCCGACGCCGGAGCCGACGGCCACGCCAACTCCGTCGGCGTCGGAGGCGGCCGGCCTGCCGGTCGGCAGCTCCCACGTCCTGTTTGGCGAAGGGGCGAGGATTACGGTCACCATCCCGGCCACCGGCTGGGACGGCGACCCAGGTTCCGGAACCCTCGTCAAGAACGACGACGCCGACCCACCGGATGGCGCGGGGATGATCGTGTTCACGGGCCCCCTGTGGGTGTACGGGGACCCGTGCCAATGGGAATCGACCCTGCCGGACACCCCTGCGACGACCGTCGATGAGCTCGTGGCCGCACTTGGGAGCCAGGCGTCGCGCGATGCCTCGGCGCCGGTGGACATCACGGTGGACGGGTACGCCGGGAAGTCGATCACCCTCCACGTGCCGGATGATGCCGTGTTCAGCGACTGCGACCAGGGCTATTTCGGCTCATGGAAGGCCCCCGCCGAGGCAACCCCCGCCCGCTACTCCCAGGGCCCGGGGCAGATCGACGAGCTGTGGATCCTGGAC
>JBDSIN010000098.1:0-7651 GCA_039917955.1 Candidatus Limnocylindria bacterium | reverse complement strand
CGCGATCCAGGGCTGCCATGACAAACCGATGGTGGCTGTCGTTGGGGGTCATGACGGCGACGACCTCGGCACCATCCGCGCGTTGGCTCTCGGCGTCGAGCATCGCGATTGCATCGGCGTAGGCGCGAGAGGGATCGATTCCCATTCCGGCGGCAGCTTTCCGGGATCTCGCGGGATCGGTCGAGACCACCCCCGCCACGAGCTCATAGCGACCGTCGAGTCGTGCGGCCGTTCGGTGCATCGCACCGATGAAGCTGCCCGGGCCACCGCCGATCACCGCCAGGCGTAGCGGACGGCCAAGCATCTCGATGACCGGATTGGTGTCCACGGGGATCTCCCTCACTGACGGCGGGCGGTGCGCTATTGGCGTGCCGAGAGGGTAGCAGCGGTGGAAACGGTGTCGAGCCCAGACCCGGACCTCAGATCAGCGGCGCGACCGCCCGCTCCGGGCCCGATTCAGCCCTGGGCAACCAGGCTGAGGGTGTGGGCCTCGAACGACTCCAGCAGGTCGCGGACGCGCCCAACCCGTTCCTGGAAGCCGGGATGCGCACGCCAGGCCTGGATTGCCTGCATGCTCTCCCACGGCCCGAACGAGTAGAAGCGCGTCGGGTCTTCGAGGTCCTGGAGCAATCGAGCCTCGCCGGCCACCGCTCCGGGGATGTTCGCGGCCGTCCACTCGGCGAGTTCCTGCCATGCCGCCTGGAACCGATCCTGCTGGCCTTCCTTTGCGACCCAGCGGCCGTGCGTATAGAGCTGCCCCATGGCGATCCTCCTCAATCCTGCCGGTCCTGAAGGAACCCCCGGACCTCAGCGGTGAACTGCTGCGCCGACTCGACGCTGCTCATGTGTCCGACTCCGGGGAGAACGACGAGCCTCGAATTCGGGATGGCGGAGTGCAGATCCTCGGCCACGGCGAGTGGCGCGCGCACGTCCCTGTCACCGTACAGCAACAGCGTCGGCACCTCGATGTGCGGAAGGACATCTCGCAGATCGGCTTCCGCGAGGGCACGCGCCATGGTTCGGAACCCGCTCGGATGGAACTCGGCCATGATCGCCGCGAACCCATCGACCGCCTGCGGAGCGGCCGTTTCGGAGAACATGCCGCCGATCATGGCGCCCACGAACTCGTCGGATGGCAAGTCGGCGGTCTCCAGCGTCGCGGCCAGCCGCTGGTCACGAGCCTCGGGGGCAAGTGAGCCGGTCCACCCCGCGTAGGCGGACGCGAGGACCAGGCTGCTGGGCACGCCGGGATGCCGACGGTACAGCTCGAGGGCCAGCGCGCCGCCGAAGGACAAGCCCACCACGTGCGGGCGGCCAAGGTGGAGCGCCTGCACTAACCCGGCGAGACAGTCGGCGTAGTCCGCCATGCGGAACGACTCGGGTGGATCGGACGATCGGCCGCTGCCGGGCGCGTCCCAGGCGACGACCGTGAACGCATCCGACAGTGCGTCGATCTGCGGACGCCATTCCCGGCTGTCGCCAACGAATCCATGCAGGAGGACGAGCGGGGGCCCAGCACCCTTCCTTTCATACGCCACGCGCAGTCCGCCGACGTCCAGCTGGTCCACGGCCTAGCCCGGTTCGAGGATCACGACAGCCGTCTTTCGTGGCCTCCGGGATGCCCAACTGTTGAGGTTCTCCTCGCCGTCGTACTCGCCCCATTTCGCCCACAGGCGCGGACGCTCCTCGGGCGTGGCGGCGCGTCCGTGCACGGCGCGCGTGCCATCGGACAGCTCGACGGTGGTGTCCGGATGAGCCTGGAGGTTGAGCCACCAGGCAGGCTCCGGCTCGCCCCAGCCGTTCATGGCCATGGTGACCAGGTTGGGACCGTCCTCGTAATAGCCGAGGATGGCGGCGCGCTCCACACCACTTCGGCGACCGATCGTCCGCAGCCGCATCATTCCCCAGGTGGTGTCGGTCGCCGGACGCAGGCCGCGTCGACCACGCGTGATCCGGTAGATCGCGCGATGGACGGCCCACGCGCTGAGAACGACCCAGCGCGGCGGGAGTCGCGCCGGTTTCCCTGGCTCGGCGGACATCTGGCCTACCTCGGCTGCTCGTTAGGGTTACGAAGCTCGGCCCGGATTGTCGCAGCAATCGGGGCGCGGGGCCTTGACGCCCCAAGCGCGGTCGGTGCCCGAAATCAGCCGGTTCCTTGGCATCCGCATCTACATGTACTACGAGGAGCACGCTCCGCCCCACTTCCACGCCAAATACGCGGGGCAAGCCGCGGTCGTTGACATTTCTTCCCTCGCCGTCCTGAAGGGCGACCTGGCTGGGCGCGCCCTGGGACTGGTCGTTGAGTGGGGTCGATTGCACCGCCCGGAGTTGGAGGCTAACTGGGCCCGTGCCCGGCAGGCACAGCCGCTCCTGCCGGTTGAGCCGCTGGAGTAGGATCGAGGCATGCTTCACATCACCGCGGTCGAGGTGCTCAGTGGGTACTGGCTTCGGCTCACGCTGTCCAACGGGGATGTCGTCGAGCGTGACGTCCAGGATCTCGTTCGCGGCGGTGTCTTCGAGCCGCTCCGCGAGCGCCGCGAACTGTTTGAGGCGGCCTTCGTGGGCGGCGACACCGTCGCGTGGCCCGGGGAGGTCGACATCGCGCCGGAGACGCTCATCTGGGACGGACCCGAGCCGGATGACCGGAGTGCTCGTCCAACGCGCCGTCTTCGGGTGCACCGGGTAACGCGCGAAGCCATCGCCTGACCCCCCCCGCGGCGCGGTGGGTGCCAGGTCAGCGGTCGCTGGCGACGGTGAGGACCACGTTTCCCGTCTTCTGTCCTATCTCGACGTAGCGGCTCGCCTCGGCCACTTCATCCACCGGGTAACCCGGGAGCTTCTTCTCCGCTCGGCTGAGCATTCTGCGGGCCGTGTGCGTCGTTGGTGGTGAGTGCGGTTTCAACCGCACCGCGCACCGGAGAGGATCATGCCCAGATACCTGGATCGGACTGCCGTCGGCGTCGTGCTGGCGATCGTGCTGGCCGCCTGCTCGGGAACCAGTGCCACTCCGAGTGCGAGCTCGGAGCCGAGTCATGCGGCGACTGCAACCGCTGTGGCGTCTGCGACGGCGACCGAGACCTCGCCGCTTGATGGCACGTACCAGACCAGCTTCACCGGAGATGAGCTCGCTGCATCGCCGTTTCTCGAAGATGCGGGTGAGATCAACAACTACAACTGGGGCGAGTTCACGCTGACCTTTTCTGGCGGCCGGGTCACCCTCACCGGGCGGAACGACCTGGTCAGCTTCTCCACTGCCGGAGCGTTCACGGTGGCAGACGATGCCGTCACTCTCGTCTTCGACACCGGTGGCAGCGCCGGCGAAACCTTCGGATTCCGCTGGAGCCTTGACGGGACAACGCTCACCTTCCAACGCGACGAGTCGATCGGACCTGGACCGACCCCCTACCTCGTCAAGCCGTGGACCGCGGTTGAGACATACACGACCACCGCCTTCAGTGTGCCTCTCACGATCATCGTGGAGCCGCTGCTCAATACGCCGCCGGCAATCGACGAGTCGAACCTGCTCAGCTGGTACGGGACGCCGAATGTCGATGAGGCAGTCAGGTTCCTCATTCCCGTTGAGGTGTACGCTCCAGGCAGCTCGTCCCCCCAGCCTCCTCCGAGTGACTACCTCGCCTATCTCCAGGGTCAAGCTGCGGACGGCGCCGCGTTCTCGGACATCTCGACGATCACGGTCGATGGCCATGCCGGCACGCTGATGACAGCCACCACGACCAATGGTCTCGACGGCTCGCTCGGCTGTCCGACGCTTGGCGCAGACCAGGGTGAGGGGTGCTTTGGCCTTCAGCCGGGTTTGAGTCTGCGAATCACGGTCATCGACATGGGCGCCGGTACGACGCTCCTGGCGTGGGCAAAGACGGGCAAGGATGCCCCGGACGACGACTTCGTGGCCATGTTCGAGAGGATGCTGGCAAGCGTCCGGTTCGAATAGTGGCAATGGGAGTTGCGGCGCTGAGATCACGGCGGATTGAGGGCGTAATCTGATCTGGCGATGATCCTCGCATGGCGGCTGGCCGGCGGGTGGTGGCTGTTCGCTTCGCGCGAGCGGGGCTCTGCCGCGTCGATCGGCCGCGCCGGGGTCATTGCAGACCTGCAGCACAGCGAGGGGCAGGGGTTGTTTGGTTTCGTTCGTCGGCTCGGCCTGACCGATGAGCAGGCCGATGATGCGGTCCAGGAGGTCTTCGCACGCCTGCTGGCGGAGCTGCACCGAGACGTCTCGGTTGCCAACCCGCGGTCGTGGGCGTATCGGTCCATCTACCGGTTGGCGATGGACCAATACCGATTGCAGCGCCGGCTGGCCGCGTTGACCGATGCGCTTGGCCGTCATCCGACTCCGAGCCAGGGCGATGTGACGGATCGCATCGCCGTGTGGGGTGAGGTCAAGCTGCTGCCCGAACGACAGCGCCACGTGATCTACCTGCGGTACCGGTCGGATCTGCCGTTCGATGAGATCGGCGATGTGCTGGGGATCACCTCGAGCGCGGCCCGCTCCCACGCAACCCAGGCGGTGGCCACGCTTCGACTCCGGCTGACGCCGGAGATCGAGGAGATGGCGAGCAACTGATGGACGTCGAGCGCATCGAGCGCGCGCTGCGCGAGGGACCGGCCGACGAGCCGGTCTATGTCCCGGGCACCTTCCGGCGGGCGCGGAGCCGTTGGTCGCTGGCGATTGGCGCTGGCGTGGTCGCAGCGGCCTTGGTGATCGGCCTGGTCATCGGTATCGGCCTGGGCGTCCTGCGGGCACCGGCTCCCAACGTCGGCGCGCCTGACCTGGAGGCGCTGGCAGCCGAGTTGCAGGGGACCTGGACATCTGACGAGATCACGCGGGACAGGTTCATCACCGGGCTGGTCGCCCTTGGCAACAACCGCGACGACGTCGACAACCTGCTGATCCACGATCCCATTCTCTCGATGGTCCAGTTCGAGCTGGCGTTTGACGACGGCCAGCTCGCCATCTCCGCGGCGACGGACGGCGGACCGATGGTGGAGCAGAGCGGCGGCCCATTCCACCTCCTACCGGAGGGCTCGATCTACTACGACGACCTTGGCTGCTATATCACCGTGGCGTTCGCCATCAGCGGCGACCGCCTGACCTTCCAGCGAATCTCGACCGTCAGTTGCGGAGCGGACGAACGGGCGGCGAATTCTGGCTTCTTCAATCTGAGTCCGTACGCCCGGGCAGCCGCCAGGTGAGGGTTCCTCCGGCCGCGACGGACCCCCGTCAGTCCTGTCCGGCCACTCCCGGCCAGAGGGGCTCGGGCACGGTGAACCCCAGGTCGCCGTCCCAGGAATTCCGCGCGGCGACCTCGTGGACCGGTGTGCGGGGGGCGACACCCCATCGGCCGGTCGGGTAGCCCATCGGCACCACGCCATGCATGTACCAGCCCTCGTCCTTCGGCACACCGAGGATCTCGAACACCTCGTCCGCCACGAAGGTCTGCATCACCCCGGTCAGGGTTGAGCCGATCCCCTCCGCACGGGCTGCCAGCATGGCGCTCCAGATCGCCGGGTAGATGCCGCTGCCCTCGCGGGTCTTCCCGAAGCCGATGAGCAGCAGCGGAACCTCGGCAAAGTGGCGGGCCAGGTGGTCGCCTGAGCGCGCCGCGCGGCCGACGAAGCCGTCCATCTTCAGCATGGCGGCGCGGTCTGCACCGAAGGCTTCGAACATCTGCGTCCAGGCCCGATCGTAGAGTGGGGCCAGCCAGCCCTTGATCTCCGGGTCATCGACCAGGATGAACCGCCACCCCTCGCCGATGTGCGGGGCGCGAATGGCGGCGTCGAGGATCCTGGCCTGCGCGTCGATGGGGACCGGGTCCGGCTTCAGGTGCCGCATGGCGCGCGTCGTGTACAGCGCCTCGTAGATATCCAAAGCCGTCGCTCCTCCTGCCTGGCGTCGCTTACGATGTAAGGTGACGCGCGTACCGTAGGGCTTACGACGTAAGATTGTCAAGACTGATGGCCACGCAGACCGATCCCGACACCGCCGAAGCCCGGGCTCCGCTGAGCCGGGAGCGGGTGCTGCGCGCCGGCGTGCAGCTTGCCGACGAGGGCGGCCTCGAGTCGCTAAGCATGCGCCGGCTGGCGATGGCGCTCGGGGTGGAGGCCATGTCCCTCTACCATCACGTGCGGAACAAGCGGGACCTGCTGAGCTGGATGCTCGACGCGGTGTACGCGGAGATCGAGCTGCCACCGCCGGCGGGGGACTGGCGATCGGCAATCCGTAGCACCGCGATCTCGTTCCACCAGGTCCTGCTGCGCCACCGTTGGGCGTGCAGCCTGCTCATGTCCCCGCTCGAAGTCAGCCCCTCGCAGCTGCGCTACATGGACGGCATCCTCGGCCGGCTGCGCGGCGCGGGGTTCTCGGCCGAGATGACCCACCACGCGTACCACGCCGTGGACAGCCACATCGTGGGCTTCACGCTCTGGCTGCTGCCGTACCTGGCGCTCGCAGAGCAGCAACCCGATCTGGCCGAGCGATTCCTGCGGGAGCTTCCCCTCGGCGAGCTGCCGCATCTCATCGAGCACATCGGCGTTCACCTGGAGCCGGAGCGGGCGGGGGACGTCAGCGAGTTCGAGTTCGGGCTCGGCTTGATCCTCGACGGGCTCGAGAGGATGCGCTCAGCCCCCGAACCCGATCGCGGGCAGTCAGTCCCCGGGTAGCCGCTCCTCGAAGACGAGCTCCTCGTACGGCAGTCGCGCCTGTCCGGGTGCCGATTTCGGGAGCAGCGCCCCGGCTGACGGATGGCCGAGCGCCATGATCGTCCGCACGAACCACCCCGGCGGCAGTTCGAGGATCTCACCGATGGCCGTGCGCACGTCACCGCGCACCCAGGTGATGCCCGCGCCGAGGCCCAGGTACGACGCCGCGATCAGGATCCGCTCGGCGACCCGACCGTCGTCATACGCGTGCGAGATCGTCATCCGCTCGTCCACCGGCAGAGCGATGGCGACCGCGGCGGTGGCAGTCTCGAGCGCGCGTGTCTGGGGCAGGCCCGCCTGCCAGAGGCGCCTGATCGTGGGCTCGGCGCGGATCACGATGAAGCGCCACGGCTGCCGGTTGCGGCTGCTGCCGGTCCATCGGGCAGCCTGGGCGACCGCCCGCAGGTCCTCGGCAGCCACCGGCTCCGTCGAGAACTCGCGCACCTGCCGAACCCGCAGGAGCGGGCGTACGCGGTCGATCGGCGATTCGGTCATGACCGCAGCCTACTACGATCACGGCCCCACGCCGGAGGGCACCCATGACCGACTTCATCGCCGATACGACGACCCTGCTGGAGCGCACCCCCGCAGTGTTGCGCACCCTGCTCATCGGTCTGCCGGAGGCCTGGACCGATACGCCCGATACCGCCGATGGCTGGCGCCCGCGCGACGTGGTCGGGCACCTGATCACCGGCGAGCAGAGCGACTGGATCAGCCGGACACGACGCATCCTCGAAGACGGGACGTCGCGGCCGTTCGACCGGTTCGAGCGCTTCGCCATGCTCGAACGCGACGCCGGCGTTCCGCTCGACGACCTGGTCGAGCGGTTCGCTTCGCTGCGTGCCGCCAACCTGGCCACGTTGGGCGAGCTGGTCACTGATGCCGACCTCGATCGCCGCGGGCTGCACCCCTCGCTCGGCGAGGTGACGCT
>JBDSIN010000097.1:0-3592 GCA_039917955.1 Candidatus Limnocylindria bacterium | reverse complement strand
TTAACGCGCCGTTGATCTGCGGCTCTGGTCCCGTTGACGCGCAACCTCCAGCCTTCGCCCTGCAACCGCTTCGCCACCGCTGGAGGAACCCTTGACCAACTTCACGACCGCCGTCCGCACCGGCCTCGCGCTGGTTGCGGCTGCCGCCCTGCTTCTCGCCGCCTGCTCCTCGCCACCCGCATCAGGCCAGCCGAGCGGCGAGGGCGTCACCGGCGAGATCTACGTCTCCGGCTCGTCCACGGTCGAGCCGATCTCCAACTCGGTCGCCGAGAAGTTCCAGGATGCGAACCCGGACTTCGACTACGTAGTGGAGGGACCCGGCACCGGCGACGGCTTCGCCAAGTTCTGCCAGGGGCAGACCGATATCAGCGACGCGTCGCGCGCCATCAAGGACGAGGAGGTCCAGGCCTGCGGCGACAACGGCGTCGAGTACGTGGAGCTCAAGATCGCCTTCGACGGGCTGTCGGTGATCACCTCCTCCGAGAACGCAGATGTCGAGTGCCTCAGCTTCCTGGACCTCTACGCGCTGCTCGGCCCGGAGTCCGAGAACTTCGAGACCTGGTCCGATGCGAACAGCCTCGCAGCTGAACTGGCCGCGGACCTCGGCAGCGATTACGGCGCGTCGCACGCGCCCTATCCCGATGCGCCACTGGCGGTGACCGCTCCCGGCGAGGAGTCGGGTACCTTCGACAGCTTCGTCGAGATCGCCGTCGGCAAGATCGCCGGTGCTCGCAACCAGGACGTGACCACGCGCCCGGACTACACCGCATCGGCCAACGACAACGTCATCATCGAGGGGATAGGCGGCACCGCGAGTTCGCTGGGCTGGGTCGGCCTGGCGTTCGCCGACGGCGCGGGTGATCAGATCAAGGAGATTGCCATCGACAGGGGCGACGGCTGCGTGGCCCCGTCCGCCGAGACGGTCTCGGACGGCAGCTACCCGATCGCCCGGCCGCTCTTCATCTACGTCAACCTGGCGCGGGCCGCCGCCAATGCGGCGGTCGTGGACTACGTGGACTTCTACCTCTCTGACGAGGGGATCGCCTCCGTCGCCGAAGTGGGCTACGTGGACCTGCCGGCCGACCAGCTCGCCGCCACGCGCTCCACCTGGGACGCTCGCTGATCGCGGTCCGCCGCTACGCTAGGACCTGACCGATGGCCCCCTCGACCGGCGCCCAGCCCCGCGCCCTGACCGCCGCCGATCTGCGCGGCAGCTCGGCGCGCCGGCGCCGCGAGTCGAGCATCCGCGCCGTGTTCGTGGCCGCGGCAGGGGCCTCCGTCCTGATCAGCCTGTTGATCATCGTCTCGCTCGCCGGCGAGGCGTTCAACTTCCTCTCGCGGGTCGATCCGGCGCTCCTCTGGGAGCGTGGCTGGTTCCCGCGACGCGACCTGTACGGGGTCCCGACCATCGTGGCAGGCACCCTGACGATCGCCGGCATCGCCATGCTGGTGGCCACTCCGCTCGGACTCGGCTCCGCGATCTACCTCTCCGAGTACGCCTCGCCGCGCGTGCGGCGCACCCTGAAGCCGGCGCTCGAGATCCTGGCCGGCATTCCCAGCGTGGTGCTCGGCTACTTCGCTCTGACGGTCATCTCCCCGACGCTGGTCGATCGGGTCTGCCCCGGGATCACCGATGTCTTCACCATGGCCGCCGCCGGCATCGGTGTCGGTATCCTGATCACCCCGCTCATCGCCTCGGTGGCGGAGGACGCCATGACCGCGGTGCCTCGCTCGCTGCGCGAGGCCTCGTACGGGCTGGGCGCGCGAAAGCGGCACACCAGCATCCGGGTCGTGGTGCCGGCAGCCGTGTCGGGGATCGTGGCATCGCTGATCCTGGGCCTGTCGCGCGGAATCGGCGAGACGATGGTGGTCGCCATCGCGGCCGGCGGGCTGGGCGGCTCGCTCTTCTCGATCGATCCATGCGGGCCTGGCCAGACGATGACCGCCGCGATGACCGCCCTGGCCACCGGCTCCGACCAGGTCGCTGGCGCGTCGCTCGCCTTCCCGAGCCTCTTCTTCGTGGGGCTGCTCCTCTTCGCCATGACGCTCGGCCTCAACCTCGTGGCCGACCGATTCGTGCGGCGCGTGCGGAGCGGCTACTGATGGCGCGCGAGGGCGGCGCGGCGGAGATGACCACGACGGAGCTGGTGCGACGCTCCCTGGCCGGCGGCGGAGTCAACCTGCGCAGCCTCGCCTTTGAGGGAGTGCTGACCGTCGCGCTGCTGGTGGCGCTGGGGATCCTGGCCTGGCTCCTCGCGGTCATCGCCATCGGTGGGCTACCCGTCTTCTTCGAGCGCGGAACGGACTTCCTGACCAGCGACCTATCCGCCAACCCGGATCGGGCCGGCGTGGCACAGGGGATCGTCGGGTCGCTGATGCTGATGGGCTTCGTGGTGATCGTCTCGTTCCCGCTGGGCATCGGTGCCGCCATCTACCTCGAGGAGTACGCACGCGACACCTGGATGACCCGGTTGATCAACACCATCGTCCGGAACCTGGCGGGCGTGCCGTCGATCGTCTACGGTCTGCTCGGCCTCGCCGTCTTTGTTGTCGCGCTCCGCGAACTGACCGGTCCTGGCAACGCGCAGGGACAGTCGCTCATCTCCGGCGGCCTGACGATGGCGATCCTGGTGCTGCCGATCGTGATCATCACCGCGGCCGAAGCGCTGCGGGCCGTGCCGGCCAGCATCCGCGAGGCCGGATTCGGCGTGGGGGCCACGCGGTGGGAGGTGGTGCGCAGCCACGTCGTCCCGTATGCGGCACCGGGAATCCTGACCGGCACCATCCTGGCGGTGGCGCGCGCCTTCGGCGAAACCGCACCGCTGATCATGGTGGGCGCCGTGGTCGGAGGACTCTCCACCAGCTACGAGGGCGTGATCGAAACGATCCAGGGACGCTACACGGCCCTCCCGACCACGGTCTACGACTGGGCACGCAAGCCCGCGGACTTCGCCGCCAATACATACGCGGCGATCCTCGTCCTGCTGGTGGTGCTCCTGGCCGTCAACACGCTGGCGATCGTCCTCCGAAACCGATTGGAGCGAAGGTGGTGACCCGATGACGCCGGCAGGTGCCCCAGCGCCCGTCGCGCGGGGCGACCCGATGCTCGAGGCTGCCGATGGCGCACATGCCGCCCAAGGGTTGAGAATACGGCTGATGAGCCAGCAGACCGCCGAGTACACCACGCCCCCCGACCCGGCTCCCGACGAGATCGTCTTCGACCTGCGCGACCTGTCGTGCTACTACGGCGCGTTCCGGGCGGTCCGCGAAGTAAACCTGCAGATCGGCAAGGGGATGATCACCGCCATCATCGGTCCGTCGGGCTGCGGCAAGAGCACGCTGCTGCGCAGCCTGAACCGCATGAACGACCTCATCCCTAGTGCGCACACCACCGGCGAGGCGCTCTATCGCGGCGTCAACCTCTACGATCCGGCGGTCGACCCGGTCGAGGTGCGTCGGCGCATCGGCATGGTCTTCCAGAAGCCCAACCCTTTCCCCAAGTCGGTCTACGACAACGTGGCCTTCGGCCCGCGGATCGCCGGCTTCCGCGGCGACATGGACGATCTGGTGGAAGGCTCCCTTCGGCGTGCCG
>JBDSIN010000096.1:0-3023 GCA_039917955.1 Candidatus Limnocylindria bacterium | reverse complement strand
CTCGGCCTCCGCGAAGCGCACCAGCACCTGGCGCACGACCGGGTCGATGCTGCACCCGCAGATGGAGTCGTGCGCCGAGTTCTCGATCACCTTCCCCCAGGCGAGGCGCAGGAAGGCCGAAGGCCATTCGTCGGGCGCAACGTGGAGGGCCGTCAGCGGCTCGGCGTAGCGCTCGAGAAGGGTCTCGGCCCGCCCGGCTGCTTGCTTGATGTCGATCCGGGCGCTTGCCACCCCCATCAGGACGTTGGCGCGGGCCCCGGAGCGCATCTCTCCGCGCCAGCTCGGGTGGTCTGCCGCCAGCGGAGACGCGGAACCGATGTACTGCGCAAGGGTCGAGATCCGCATGGGCGACGAGTCGGGCAGCCTGTTGAAGCGGCTGACGAGTGCCACAAGATCCGGTGTCGGGGCGGTGTGGTCGGTGCCGTACATCGCCAACACGGGGTCGCCGCCGAACCATGGCCGAGCCCATTCCATGAACCGCTCGGCCGCCGCGGCCAGCCCGTCCGGCACCGCGAAAAGGGATGCGGCGTTCCCGTACCCGGCGGGGAGGTACTCGGCGCGTACCCAGGACCCGTCGGGCGCCTCCCAACGGAAGGCGTGGCGGTCCACGGCGGCTGGGACGCCTCGCCACACGACTGCGTCGGCCAGGCCCGCTCGTCGGAGGATCTGGGGCATCTGCGCGACGTGGCCGAACATGTCCGGCAGATAGCCGACCCGCATGGGCCCGCCGAATGATTCGGCCCGTTCCCAGCCCCGCTGGAGGTTGCGCACCAGGGTCTCGCCGCTGACCAGGAACTCGTCCATCAGGATCTGCCACGGGCCGATGGCCAGTCGCCCGCTCTCAACGTGGCGGCGGATACGGTCCGCCTGATCGGGGCGGATCTCGAGGTAGTCGTCGATCGTCGCCAGCTGTCCGTCCAGGGTAAATGCAAAGTCGGGCTCTGCTTCGAGCATCTCGAGCACACGATCGACGACCTCGACGAGCTGCGTCCGGAACGACTGGAACGGCCGGTACCACTCTCGGTCCCAATGGGTGTGGGGAACAAGGTGGATCTCAGTCGCACGGTCGCTGTTTCCGGATGTCATGTGGGACTGAGCCTAGTCGTTCTTTCCGGGCCTGCGCCGACTGCGTGCTACTTCACGGAACCCGCGAGCAGGCCCTGGACGAAGAAGCGCTGGAGGCTGATGAACACGATCAGCGGCACGACCATGATCACGAACGCGGCGGCCGCAAGCAGGCTCCACTCCGTCGCATACGTGCCTAACAGCTGGGTGACCTTGACCGTCATTGGCTGAATGGCGTTGCGCTGGGCGTAGACCAGCGCCATCAGCAGGTCGTTCCAGACCCACAGGAACTGGAAGATCCCAAGTGCGGCGATGGCAGGGACCGACAAGGGCACCACGATGGTGCGGAAGATCGCGACATTCGACGCGCCATCGATGCGCGCGGCCTCGATCAGGTCCCTCGGCAGCGTGATGAAGAAGTTCCGAAGGAGAAAGATCCCGAACGGCAGGGCGTATGCCGTGTGGGCGAGCCAGACCGCGCCGTAGTTTGTCAGGAGGCCGGTCCCGCTCTCACGGTACGCCGTGACCAGCGGGATGAAGCCGATCTGCACCGGGACCATCAGCATCGCGACGATGATGAGGAAGGTCGTGTCCCGCAGCGGGAATTTCACCCAGGCCAGGGCGTATGCGGCCATCGATGCGATAAGCAGCGGCAGCACGGTCGACGGGATGGTGATGAACAGGCTGTTCAGAAACGCCCCCCCCATTCCTTCCGCCGAGAAGACCCGCTCATAGTTTGCGAGCGTGAAACGCGGCTCGAGCAGGACGGTCCACCACCCGGTGGCGCGCATATCGGCGCTCGGCCGGAACGAGGTGATCAACAGTCCCACCGACGGGACAAGCCAGACGAGGCCGATGACGCCCAGGATGATGTGGGTCGGGCTTCGCCCTGCGATGCGGGCCAAGCGCCCGCTGAGTGTCCGCGACTCGCCGTGGACGGTCGTGTCCTCGAGGGCTGTCACTACTGCACCGCCTCGGCTCGGAAGCGACGGATGTTGAAGATCATGACCGGTACCAGCAGCAGCAGCATCACCGTGGCGATGGCGGCGCCGTACCCGAACTGGCCCTGCGGGAAGGCCTCTTGGTACATCGAGAAGGCGATCACGCGGCTGGATGACCCCGGGCCACCCGCGGTGCTGACGAAGATCAGGTCGAAGAGCTTGATCACGTTGACGACCAGCGTCACCGCCACCACCGAGATCGGGAGGCTCACCATCGGCACGATGACGCGCCAGAAGATCTGCGGTTCCGTAGCGCCATCGACGCGAGCCGCCTCGAGCACTTCGGTGGAGATGCCCTTGATCGCGGCCGACAGGATGACCGTGGCGAAGCCGACAGATGCCCAGATGCCGACGACGATGAGCGCCCAGGTGACCGTGTCTGTGTTGCCGAGCAGGGCCACCGGCCCGCTGCCGGTGATTCCGAGGATCGCATTCAGCAGCCCGGTCTGCTGATCAGGGGCGTAGACGAAGCGCCAGATGATGGCGAGCGATGTCGCAGCGATGGCCTGCGGCAGGAAGACCACCGCCTTGATGAGCGACTCGTAGCGCACCCGGGTCGCCACTACCGCCAGGAGCAGGCCCACCAGGACAGTCAGCGACACGTAGAAGAGGATCCACACCACGTTGTTCCACAACGCGCCTGACGGCGGGAAGCCCAGGCGGAGGAAATTCGGGTCGTTCGTGAAGAGCCGCACCCAGTTGTCGAAGCCGACCCAGTTGGAGAACCCCCCGCCCCGTCCGCGGTTGAAGCTGAGCGCGAGGGTGTAGACCGCGGGGTAGGCAAGGAACGCCAGGAGCAGCACCACAGCCGGCGAGAGGAAGACCAGGGCCGCCCAGGGGAACCGCCCTCCGACCTTCGACGTGCCCCTCTTCGAGCGCATCGCAGGCGCCGTCGTCATTGCCGCCTCCCTCCGTAACGAGGAGTCAGGAGTGTCGGGGAAGGGGCGACTCGCCCCT
>JBDSIN010000095.1:0-6331 GCA_039917955.1 Candidatus Limnocylindria bacterium | reverse complement strand
CGCGGCCGGCGAGCCGATGACGCTGCGCCAGGAGGACGTGCAGTTGCGCGGCCACGCGATCGAGTTCCGCATCAACGCCGAGGACCCCGGCGACAACTTCTCGCCGCAGACCGGCACCATCGAGGAGCTGACCCTGCCCGGCGGACCAGGCGTCCGCGTGGACACCCACCTGTACCCCGGTTACGAGGTTCCGCCGTACTACGACTCGCTGCTCGCCAAACTAATCGTCTGGGGTGAGACGCGCGAGATCGCCCTGGCGCGATCGCGGCGGGCACTCGCCGAGTTCCACGTCGGGGGGATCAAGACGAACCTGCCGTTCCATCGTGGCATCGTGGACAACGCGGCGTTCCTGGGCGCCGAGGTGAGCACCAACCTTGTCGATCGCGTGGGTGCGGCGGCGTTCGTCGCCGGCGGAGCCGCAGACCGATGACCACCATGCAGCACTGGAGCGACCGATGACCACCGATGGGCTGACCCTGCCGCTCGAGGCGGCCGACATCATGCGCATCATCCCGCATCGGTATCCATTCCTCCTGATCGACCGGGTCGTCGAGTTGGAGCCCGGGCAGCGGGTGGTGGCGATCAAGAACGTCACCGCCAACGAGCCGCAGTTCACCGGGCACTTCCCCGATCGCCCGATCATGCCCGGCGTGCTGATGGTCGAGGCGCTGGCGCAGGCCGGCGCGGTGGCCGTCCTCTCTCTTCCGGCCTACCGGGGCAAGCTGGCGCTCTTCGCGGGGATCGACGACTGCCGCTTCCGGCGCACCGTCCTGCCCGGCGACACGCTCCGTCTCGAGGTCACCATCGAGAAGCTGCGCGGCGTCTTTGGCCGCGGCCGAGCGGTCGCCAGCGTGGACGGCGAGATCGCCGTCGAGGCGACCATCAGTTTTGTCATTCCGCGCGACCAGTCGATCGCCGGGGGGCTTGCCGATGGCTGACCGGAGCGGCCCCCTCAGTTCGGCCGAGCACGGCGAGCGTCGCGTGGTTGTGACCGGCATGGGCGCGGTCACGCCGATCGGCAACGACGTGCCGAGCTACTGGGCGAGCCTGGTCGCCGGCCGCAGCGGCATCGAGCGGATCGCCTCGTTCGACCCGGCGCGCGTGGACAGCAAGATCGCCGGCGAGATCAAAGGCTTCGTGTCCGAGGATGTGATGCCCCGCAAGGAGGTGCGCCGCAACGACCGCTATGTGCACTACGGCTGGGCGGCCAGCGCCGAGGCGCTCGCGGACGCGGGCCTGCCGATACCGATCCTCGATGAGTCGCTGGCCGAGCGGACCGGGGTGATCATCGGCTCGGGGATCGGCGGGATCAACACCATGATCCGCGACATCATCGAGGCCCACGAGCTCGGCGTGGGACGTATCGGTCCGTTCCTGGTGACCGCCCTGATTCCGGACATGGGAGCCGGGTACGTGGCGATCTACGCCAACGCTCGCGGTCCGAACTACGCCACCGTCAGCGCCTGCGCGACCGGCAATCACGCCATCGGCAGCGCGCTCAACATCATTCGCCGCGGAGACGCCGACGTGATGATCGCCGGCGGCGCAGAGGCGGGGATCGGCGAGATCCCGATCGGCGCCTTCTCCGCCATGCGCGCGCTCTCGACCAAGCGGAACGACGACCCGCATCGCGCGTCCCGCCCATTCGACGCTGACCGCGACGGGTTCGTAATGGCCGATGGCGCGGCGATCCTGGTCCTGGAGGCGCTCGAGCACGCACTGGAGCGTGGGGCGCGGATCCATGCCGAGCTGGTGGGCTACGCGGCCACTGACGACGCCTCGCACATCACACTGCCGGCCCCCGGAGGCAGGGGCGCGGCCTCGAGCATGAAACTGGCGCTGATCGATGCCGGCATGACCACCGAGCAGATCGGCTACATCAACGCCCACGGCACGAGCACGGCGCCGAACGATCGCTCCGAGACGGCCGCCATCAAGTCCGTCTTCGGTGAGCGCGCGTATGCCATCCCGGTGAGCAGCACCAAGAGCATGACGGGTCACATGCTCGGCGCCGCCGGCGGCGCCGAGGCGATCGCCTGCGTCCTGGCGATCGAGAACGGGATCCTGCCGCCGACCATCAACTACGAGTTCCCCGACCCCGAGTGCGATCTCGACTATGTGCCCAACCAGGCGCGGAGTGTGGCGATCGCGTCCGCCATGACCAACTCGTTCGGCTTTGGGGGCCATAACGCCACTCTCATCTTCCGGCGGTACGACGGCTGATGACCGCCACCAACGAACAGGTCCTGGCGGCGATCGACGTGCTGGCCCCCGCCTTCGAGGCGAGCGGGCTCGATGAGCTGGAGGTCGAGGCCGGCGAGCTGGTGGTGCGCCTCGTGCGGCCGCGTGCCGCCGCCCCACCCGCGGCACCCTCGGCGAGCGCCCAGGGCACCCCCGGCGCCGGGCCCGCCGCCACGCTCTACGGAGAGCCGGCGGCCGGCATGCGCTTTGTGACTGCCCCGCTCACCGGCGTCTGGTACGCATCGCCGTCCCCGGGGGCGCGGCCGTACGTGCAGGCGGGGGACGAGATCGGGGCCGGAGCGGTCATCGGCCTGATCGAGGCGATGAAGCTATTCAACGAGATCAAAACGGACGCGGCAGGCCGGGTGACCCGCATCCTGGTGGAGCGTGGTGCGCTGGTGAAGCGTCAGCAGCCGCTGCTTGAGATCGACCCGAGCTGACGTGGAAAACAGAAGGAGATGGGCATGGCGCCGAACGCGCTGATCACCGGGTGGGGGATGTACGCCCCGTCGCGGATCATGACCAACGAGGATCTCGCCAAGCTGGTCGACACCAGCGACGAGTGGATCGTGAGCCGCACCGGGATCCGCGAGCGGCGCATCGCCGCGGACGACGAGACCACCACCAGCCTGAGCGTGCGCTGCGCCACCGATGCCCTCGCGGTCGCCGGCCTGGATCCAATGGAGCTCGACCTGGTGATCGTCGCCACCTGCTCGCCCGACTACCCGCTGCCAGCCACCAGCGTCACGGTGGCCACCGCCCTCGGCGCCACCCGCGCGGCCGGCTTCGACCTGCAGGCGGCCTGCTCCGGGTTCGTGTACGGGATCGCCACCGGCAGCAGCTTTATCACCTCGGGGATGTACCGCAACGTGCTGGTCATCGGCGTGGAGGTGCTCAGCCGCTTCCTGAACTGGAGCGACCGCAACACCTGCGTCCTGTTCGGCGATGGAGCCGGGGCGGTCCTGCTGCAGGCGTCCGACCAACCGGGTGGCCTGCTCGGCTTCAACCTGTTCAGCGACGGGACCGGGTACGAGGGGATCATCGTGCCGGCCGGCGGATCGGTCTGCCCCGCTTCTCCGCAGACGAGCGCCGATGCCAAGCACTTCATCCACATGGCCGGTCGCGAGGTCTACAAATACGCGACCCGCCAGATGGCCGATTCCGCGGTGGACGCGCTGCACAATGCCGGGCTGAGCGTCGACGATGTCGACCAGTTCGTCTTCCACCAGGCCAACCTGCGGATCATCGAGAACGTCCAGAAGCAGCTCGGGATTCCGGCCGAGAAGCTCTTTGTGAATATCGAGAAGTACGGCAATACCAGTGCCGCGTCGGTGCCGATGGCGCTCGTCGAAGCGGTCGCCGCCGGACGGATCAAGCCCGGCGACAAGATCCTGATGGTCGCGTTCGGTGCCGGCTATACCGCCGGCGCTGTTGTGCTGGAATGGACCGCCGATCCGAACCGAGCCTTCCTGGCACCGGGCGAGCAGACCCGCCTGGGGCAGCCGCAGCGATCGGCCGTCGAGCCCGCGCTGGCCCGATGAGCGGAGGAGGCATGTTCGACCTGACCGGCAAGGTCGCCCTGGTCACCGGTGGCAGCCGGGGCCTCGGGCGCGCGATCTCGCTCGCCTTCGCCCGGCAGGGCGCTGACGTGGCGGTCAACTACCGCGGCAACGCCGCCGCGGCAGACGAGGTGGTGACCGAGATTCACGGCATGGGACGCGGGGCGATCGCCATCCAGGGGGACACCAGCGCAGGGCGCGAGGCCTGCGAGGGGATCGTGAGGGCCGCCATCGACGAGTTCGGCAAGGTCGACATCCTCGTCAACAACGCCGGGATCACTCGCGACAACCTGCTGATGCGGATGGACGCCGAGGAATGGGAGTCGGTGATCGACACCAACCTGGGCGGCCCGTTCTGGATGACGCGCGCCATCGCCCGGCCGATGCTCAAGGCCCGATCGGGCCGGATCATCAACATGAGCAGCGTGGCGGGACGGATGGGGAATGTCGGCCAGGCCAACTACGCCAGCGCCAAGGCGGGACTGATCGGCCTCACCAAGTCGGTTGCCCGCGAGCTCGCCAGCCGGGGGATCACCTGCAACGCCATTGCGCCCGGACTGATCGAGACCGAACTCACCGCCGATCTCAACCAGGCCGCCCGCGACTTCGTGATCACAAACACCCCGCTCGGCTACATCGGCTCGGTGGACGATGTCGCTGCCGTCGCGGTCTACTTCGCATCCGACGAGGCGCGCTACGTCACCGGGCAGGTGCTCGGCGTGGACGGCGGCATGATGATGGGGTCCTAGCCACTCCTCGCTAGACTGAGCACCCAACCAGAATCTGATCGGTACCGGAGGATTCCCATGCTGAGCCTGCGTTCCATCCTGCGCCCCACGCGGCGCGTCCACGCCCACTGCGACGTTCCCTGCGGTGTCTACGACCCCGAGCAGGCGCGCATCGAGGCTGAATCGTGCTATCGGATCATCGAGAAGTTCCACGCCAGCACCGATGAGCTGTTCCGCCAGCGCTGCGTCGTCGTCAAGGAGGCGCGCGCCGAGGAGACCAAGCACCACATCGACGTCATGTGGCACGACTACTTCAAGCCCGAGCACGTCGAGCAGTATCCCGACCTGCACGACGTCTGCTGGAAGGCGTCGAAGGCCGCCTCCAAGGTGAAGCAGAGCACCGATCTCGAGGCAGCGAAGGAGTTGCTCGGCCTGATCGACCGCATCGACGAGATGTGGAAGGGGACCGGTGGCCTGGGCAAGACACGCCTGAACGGGCGACCTTCTTGATCCGTTTCGTCTCAAGGTCATGAGCCGGCGCCGGCCGCTGCTGGCGGTGCTGGGTGCCGGGGCGGGGATTGCTGCTGGTGTTGCCGCCAGCCGCTGGCTGGACGTGGTCGAGGTGCGCGGCAGCTCGATGGCCCCGTCGCTGCTGCCGGGAGATCGACTGCTGGTCGAGTGCCGCTCGTTCAGCTTGCGTGCTCCACGTGCCGGTGAGGTGGTCCTGGCGGCGGACCCGCGCGAGCGCGGGCGCGAATTGATCAAGCGGGTCTTTGCGGTCAGCGACGCCGGTGACGCGGCCGATCTGCGTGGTGACGCGCCGGACGAAAGCACCGACTCGCGGGAGTTCGGAGCGCTGCCGCTGTCTGCCATTCGCTGGCGGGCCGCGCTCCGCTACTGGCCGCCGCAGCGGGCTGGCCTCCTCTAGATCGTCATGTGTCCGCCGTCAGGCAGGAGCACAAACGCGCACCGTGACTGCAGTTGTGTGGGTGGTCTGTGGATAACCGGCGGCCGCCGCGTCCCTCATTGTGGATAACCGTCTGGACCGCGGACCCACCGAAGGCCTACGGTAGATGTGGCGAGCGCCGGAGAAATCGCTCGACCGATCACCGGAGGTGACACTGGAGCGGACACCCGAGTTGGCACTCGGTTCTGGCCAACAAGCGTGTCGGTATGTCGGGTTGGCCGACGAGCCGATACAACATCCGACCTGCGGCGGTAACGTCCCAGGCACGGAACTGGACGCGGGACCATCCACGGGACTCGTCACCGGATCATCCACCGGAATCGACGCGGGAATTACTCCGGCCCTCGCCGTTTCCATGCCTCCGGCATGGGATAGCGAGCGGGTCGCCGCCGACCTCCACGGCTCAGTCGCGACGCTGCTGCACACCCCTGGCAGCGGGTCCTGACGCGGTCCTCTACCTCAGTCCGCGCCGCACAGGCCGGACACAGCGGTCACGCACGCGTCGCGTTCAGCCGGCAGCAGCTCGACCGGCTCGCCGGCCTCTGCGCTGATCAGCCATTCGGACCCCGCCGCGGGACGAACCGCGATCCGCGCAGCGGGCGCCCGCTCGCGCAGGAAGGTCACGATCGGGCCAAGGCCGGCATCTCCGTACTCCTCACGGATCGCCCCGATGTCGACCACCACGAGATCGGGCTGCCGCAGGACCGTCGCCTGGTGCAGGCGCGCCGCGTCGTTGTAGAAGAAGGCCAGGGCGCCGCTCAGCGTGCCGTCGAGGTCAGCCGCCAGCTCCCGGTCGCGGGTCAGGCAGTAGACGAGCAGCTCCGGCGGTTGGGCAT
>JBDSIN010000094.1:0-9071 GCA_039917955.1 Candidatus Limnocylindria bacterium | reverse complement strand
ATTCCCCGGCCGAGGCGTACCCGCACACGGTGATCACCTATTCCTATGGGAAGCAGCTGCTGGCCCCGGGCCAGCGCATCGGGTACCTGACCGTGCCGCCGACCATGCCGGACCGCGAGGCGTTCCGCCAGACGATCTTCGTGGCGCAGTTGGCCACCGGCTATGCCTTCCCCAACGCGCTGCTGCAGCATGCCATCGAGGACCTCGAGAAGCTGTCGATCGACATTCCTGCCATGCAGGCCCGACGTGACCGGATGGTGAGTGCGCTCCGAGCGATCGGGTACGAGACGACTATCCCGGAGGGCACCTTCTACATCATGGCCCGCGCACCGATCGCCGACGACGTCGCCTTCTGCGACCTGCTCGCCAAGCACCGTGTGCTGGTCCTGCCAGGCGCCGTCGTGGAGGTGCCCGGCTGGTTCCGGATCAGCCTGACCGCCACGGACGAGATGGTCGAGCGCGGGCTCCCCGGCTTCGCGGCCGCCTACGCGGAGGCGCTGTCCGGCTAGCTGGCGTTGACGTCGAACGGATGGACTGCGGCCAGTTCGAGGTCGTCGAGGTAGATGATCTCCAGCCTGGGGCTTCCCCGGATCTGCCGATCGTTGGTAACGAACGCCGTGGCGCCGCTTGCGCGCGCGATGGCGAGGTGGATGGCATCGGCCAAACCGATGCGGCGGCTGTCGCGCATGATCGCCGCATCGACTGCGATCTCCGCGGAGAGTGGTGCGATGACCAGCCCCGACACGGATCGAAACTCATCGACGTATCGCTCGACCAGGGCCGCATCCCCGGACTGAACAGGTCCGGTCGCCAGTTCCGCAAGACCGATACTGGCCAGCACCGCGGAGACGTGCCGGGCTTCGATGGCATTCACGATCGCCTGCCCGATAGCGGCGTACGGCGTGACATCCTCGAGCACGTAGACCAGCACGTTCGTGTCCAGGCCGATCCGCCGATGACGCTGGCAGAGCTCAGCGACCGTCACCGTCCCAGTCGGTCGAGCCGCTCCTCCCATTCATCACGCAGGGCGCGCACGTACGACACCGGGTCGGGTGGGTACATCCCGCGCCCCATGCCGAGGAGCCGATCGGCCGCCGAGCCTACGCGCGGGCGCAGGACGATGACGTCCCGTCAACCTTCAGGTCCCGAAGGCTACCCCCAGTCGGCGTACTCCTCGTCCAGCGGCGTATCGGTGATCTGACGGAGATCGGTCCCGTCTTTGCGCATGATGTAGATGTCCGCATTTCCCTGGCCCACCTTGAGCGAGAAGACGATCCATCCCCCGTCGGGGGACCAGGAGCCGCCAAACGCGGACCCGTCTCTTGCGTCCTCGATGATGATCTGGCTTGGCCCACTGCCGTCGATCGGCACGTTCCAGAGCGATCCATCTTCGTCGGCTAGGATCGTCCTGCCGTCAGGGGACCAGCTGCCGCCGCCCAGGTTTCGGTCGGTCAAGGCTCGCTCACCACTGCCATCGACGTTAACGAGCATCAGCCCGTTCCCCTGCTCTCGCCAGAAGACGATTTGTCGGCCATCCGGCGAGTAGTCCCCCGGGATGTCATGACCACCGTCGGGACTGGTCGTCACGCGGATGAGGTCTCCGCCATCCGATGCCCGCACCGTGTAGATCCCGTTGCGGGTCGGATCGGTGTCGTCCCAGCCTTCGCAGGCCAGCCTCAACCCATCCGGCGACCAGGCGAAGCATCCGAGCCCAAGGGTGGGGTCAGGACTGTCGAACCGCACATAGTCCGAGCCATCCGGGTTCACCATGCCGATGAAGACCAGTCCCTGCGGACTCTCCACCACGACGGACAGCTTGGTGCCATCCGGTGACCACCGCGACCCCTGGGCATCGAACGCCAGCAGGATCTCCTCATCGGAACCGTCGGGGTTGGCGCTGAACACCGCGAGTTCCCTCGACCCCGATGGGCTGCCCCACCACACCAGGCGGCCGCCTGGCAGCGGTGCGGGAGAACCGGAATCGGCGGGGATCGAGGCGCTGGCTGGGATGCTCTGCCCAGGCGATTGGCTGCCGACCGTGCTACAGGCGGACAGGATGAGCGCGGTGGTCAGGATGGGGGCCAAGATTCGGTGGTTTCTCATGCCCATCACAGGCACCAATGGCACCCGTGGTTTATCGGCTCAGTAGTAATCCTGGTCGAAGGTGATGCTGTCGATCACCGGGACAGCAGCCTCGCGAAACGCATCGAAATCGCCCTCGCCGAAGGCTCCCATATCGATCAGGACGTTACCGCCCCCAGGCATGGCGAGAATGTAGAAGCGAGACTGCCAACCTGGCGCCATCGACCATTCGAGACCGGAGTCTGCGTCGGCCCCCCAGAACAAGGGCACGTTCGGCTGGCCCTCGCTGTAGTGGCACGGCTCGGTCCAGGTCGGGGCGAGAGCGACCTCGATCACTACCCCATCCAGCCCGCCGACGTTGACAGCCTCCGGTTCGGTGGTGGTCAGGCCGGGGTGATTGCTCAGGTAGGCAGCCATCTCCGCCGGTGTCCCGCCAATGCCCGGTTCCGGCTTGTCCTCGCAGGTCGCTGCCTGGATGGCGACGTTGCGAAACATGTAAATCCCCGATTGCGACGGCTGCCCGTCAGGACCCCTCCGCATGAGCTGATATTCGTTCGGATTGTCGACCGTGTTGTCCCAGCCTTCGCCCACCACCAGGCTGAGGGCTGGAACGAAGAGCTGCGACGTGTACGACACGCCGGCCGCCAGCGGACCGCGGCACTGGTCGCCGTCAGGGTACGGGCATCGGGCCGCCGCCACCGTCGGGATCGGGGTCTGCGACACGGCGGTCGGTTGGGCCGCACTCGGCGAGTCGGCCGGAGCGGCGCTGCAGGCTGACAGGGCGAGCGCGGTCGCCAGAACGAGGACGAAGTTCGGGCGGTCTGTCATGTCTATCACAGGCACCGGCGCTACCCGCGGTTTATCGGCTCAGTAGTAATCCGGGTCGAAGGTGATGCTGTCGATGACCGGCTGGCTGACCTCGAGCAGGGTGCCGAGGTCGCCGGCGATGGCGTCCACGCTGATGATCAGGTTCCCTCCGCCGGGCATGTCGAGCAGGTACAGGCGCATCCCTTCATCCCCTCCGACGAACCACAGCCCTTCGCCGGAGCCAGCGCCCGCAAACAGCGGAACGAGCGGCAGCCCGGCTGGGTAGGGGTCTCCCGCGGCGGGACACACGGTGGTGTAGGCCCCCGAGGCGGCGATGTCCAGCTGCACGCCCACGAGCCCCCCTACCCTCACGGTCTCGGCCGGGGTTGCTGTCAGATTCGGATTTGCTTCCATCCAGGCAGCGATCTCGGCCGCCCCGACGCCAACGCTCTCGTCGAATTGGGGGATGCAGACGGCGGTGACAACCCGCATGTCACGGAAGAAGAAGATCGCATCCGACCTGGGGCCCGCCGGATGGAGGGTGAAGGTACCGGGAAGGTCCTCGGGGTTGTCCCAGGCGAGTGGCGCATCGGCCGGGATGCCGTAGTCAAATGGCGGGATGAACTGTCCTGACCGATGTGCGCCCGGCTCGAGCGCGCCCACGCAGTTCCCGCCCTGCGGGTCGGGGCAGGCATTGGGCGAGGCGGAGCCGGCCTCGGCCGACGCCGTTGGCGATGGGCTGGTGCCAACTCCGTTGCGATCCAGGAGTGACGACGCCCCCAGGCCGACCACCGCGATGCCCAATCCCACGGCGGCGGCGTAGGCGAGGAGCGTCCCGGCGCGGCGCATCGGGGACGGGGGCCGCGCCGCCAGAACCAGCCTCAGTCCAGGCTCGACGTCAGGCTCCACCTCGTCGGCGATCCTGCGCAGCCCCGTTCGGAGCCGGTCGTCAAGCGGCATCGTTGCCCTCCGCTTCCGGCTCGCCCAGCAGGGTAGCCAGCCGCCGCCGCGCCTTGAAGACATGCACCTTGGCCGTCGCGTGTGAGCAGTTCAGGATCTGGGCCACCTCGGTCAGGGGCCTGTCCTCGTAGTAGTAAAGGGCGACCGCTGCGCGCTGCTGCGGCGGGAGACGGCGCACCGCAGCAGCCAGATCGAGGTCCGCGCCCTGCTCCTGGCGCGGGGGGTCGAGGCGTCCGAGAAGGGTGTCAAGCAGGCGGTGACGGCGCACTGCTCGTACAGCCATCCGGATCGCAATCCGGCGCACCCAGGCGTCCGGGCGCTCATAGGCGGAGATCTTGGCCCAACTCAGATGAAGCTGGGTGAAGGCGTCCTGGGCGACATCCTCGGCGGCGTCCCGATCGTGCAGCACCAGGTATGCAGTCCGCGTCACCGCGGCGAACTCCGCGCGGAAGAAGGCGGCATAGTCGATAGCCACCTGAGCACGGGTGTCGGGGCGCTCACCCACTATCGCCGCAGTGTGGGCAACCCTCTGACCGATGACAAGGGACATGTTGAAGAAACAGGCATGGGCGCGGCCGATGGTTTACTCGTACATCAGCGACAGCACCATCAGCCCCTGTCCCAGGTGGTAGGGGATCCGGGTGAGCAGCCTGCCCTGGCGGATCGGAGTCACGAAGCGATTCCAGCCGAGGACACCGTCCGAGGCGTAGAGGAGCACGGCTCCGACCCGGGCGAGGATGAGGTCGGACTGCCCCGCGACGACCACCATGACGGAGATCGTCGCCAGGTAGGCCACCACTGCGACGCCGAGCGCCACACCTCGCTTTCGGGCCGCGCCCAGAACGATGGGGATGCCCAGGAAGAGGCCGGCCAAGGCAACGAACACCACTCCAGCCGCGAGCGACTCGCTCGATCCACTGAGCTGCAGCAGCCCCCCGATGTACGCCAGGTGAGCTAGGAGAAAGGCCGATAGACCGACCGCAAACCAGCGTGCGGGTGCCAGCAGGGCGAGGTCGCCCGCGGCGGACAGGGCAAGCGCCGCCACGAAGAAGGTGCGCAGCTGCGGGCTGATGGGCGTGACCGCCAGAGCCGCCGCCAGCAGGAGCAGGATCACCGCCGGCTTGGTCACGAGCCCTGGCCGCCGCCGGTCGCCGGCGAGCGCGACCCAGTCGATCACGGCGATCAGGCCGGCAGCCGCGATCAGCCCCGCTGCGGTTGCATTCACCGCCTTGAATGCTAGCGGCGGCTCCGCCGAGACAGATGACGAGTCAGCGGTCCGCCCTTGCTGGCTCAGCGGCGCCAGCGACGTATCCATCGAGGAACTCCGCGAAATCACGCTCTTGTCGCTCTTGGCTCGCCCCGGGCTCGGCGTGGCCGGTCGCAATCTCGAGGTAGGCCCGGCTGGCGGCAACCGCAGCCTGGGCCTCATCGGTCAGTTCGCCGTCGACACATGCGCTGTCGCGTCGGTCCGATGGGAAAGCGTGCTCGTCGCGAGGTCCACCGCTCGCCCGGCCTCGCATCCCGTCCAGGGGACCCCAGTGCTTCATGCGCACGATCTCGGCGCCGACCCGATCGGCGTGTGCCAGAGAGTACGAGTCCTGGAGGCAGTGCAGGACCTTGCCGAAGACCGCCCAGCGCCGCGGCCCATCGGGGATCGCCATCGCGCGGAAGTGGGTGTCGGAGAGGAAGCCGCGCATATCACGGATCCCGGCGGCCGTCGTCGTCCCCGACCAGGCGCGGAGGGCGTGCCGGCGCTGGGCGAACGGTAGCGCCGAGGTCAGGATCCCGATGAAGCCGAGATCGGGGGCGCGCACACCGCGGATGAGCGCTCGCTGCTGCTCGTCCGTCAGCGCCAGTCCATCCCAGGCCCGGCGCGTGATCGCTTCGTGCCCCTCTTCGCGACTGAGCGGCGGAACGCGGATGGCCCAGCCGACGGCCAGGAGCAGCGGCAGGTGTCCCCCGAGCAGGGCGAACACGGACAGTAGATCAGTCGGCCCGGTCACCTGACGCAGGATGACAGCCAGCTGCAAGCGCGGGTTCGGAACGCCTCGCCGGCCACGACCTGATTCCTGCCAGATGTGCGCCCCGGGACCGCTAGCTGACTCCGTGCGCCCGCGCGGCGATCCCGGACGGTGGATCAGTCACATTTCGTGCTCAGCGACCTGAGTTGCCAGGGCGGCACGCCGCGAAATTGGCCTCCAGCGCCGCCTAAGCGTCCCCCGGTGCGAATCTGGGCGACCGCCGCCGCGCGACCGCCGCACGATCGCCGCGCGACCGCCGCGCGATCGCCATGCGACCGCCGCGCGACCGCCATGCGACCGCCATGCGACCGCCGCCGCGCGACCCTTCAAGCAGTGCCGCCACGGCGCTACGATGTCTCCCAATCTTGCCCCAACCTCCGCCGGAGGAACCGATGCGCACTCTGATCAAGAACGGCACGATCATCAACGCCGACGCGACCACCCGTGCCGATGTGCTGGTCGACGGCGAGAAGATCGCCCTGGTGGGCGCCGACCTGGCGGCCGATGCGGGAGCGACCGCCGACCGCACCATCGATGCCACCGGCAAGTGGGTGATCCCCGGCGCGATCGACGTGCACACCCACATGGAACTGCCCTTCGGCGGGACGGCCGCCAAGGACACGTTCGAGACCGGGACGCGCGCCGCTGCCTTCGGGGGCACCACGACCATCATTGACTTCGCCGTCCAGTCGCGCGGCAAGGCGCTCCGCGACGGGCTCGACGCCTGGCACGCCAAGGCCGATGGCAACGCCTGCATCGACTACGGCTTCCACATGATCATCAGCGACGTCCGCGACGATGTCCTCGCCGAGATGGACACCCTGGTCGACGAGGGCGTGCCCACCTTCAAGCTGTTCACCGCCTATCCCGGCGTCTTCCTCTCCGACGACGGCGCGATCTTCCGGGCGATGCAGCAGACCGCCAAGAACGGCGGTCTGATCATGATGCACGCGGAGAATGGCCTGGCCATCGACGTGGTGGCCGGCCAGACGTTTGGCGCCGGCAACACCGATCCGTACTTCCACGGCACCAGCCGCTCACCCGTCCTGGAGGGCGAGGCCACCAACCGGGTGATTCGCCTGGCCCAGGTCGCCGGAGCGCCGGTCTACATCGTCCACCTGTCGGCTCGCGAGGCGCTCAACGAGGTCCGTCGCGCGCGGGACGAGGGGCTGCCGGCCTTCGCCGAGACCTGTCCGCAGTACCTGTTCCTCTCCCTCGACGACATGGGCAACGGCTTCAACGGCGCCAAGTTCGTGTGTTCGCCACCGCTGCGACCGGCGGAGCACCAGGAGGACCTGTGGCTGGGCCTGCTGAAGGATGACCTGCAGGTGGTCTCCACCGACCACTGCCCGTTCGACTTCCACGGGCAGAAGGAGATGGGGATCGGCGACTTCCGCAAGGTCCCGAACGGCCTGCCCGGCGTCGAGAACCGCGTCGACCTGATGCACTCGGGCGGCGTGGTCACCGGGCGACTGACCCCGAACCGATGGGTGGAGGTCATCTCGGCCGCACCGGCGCGCATGTTCGGGCTGCCGCAGAAGGGCGCCGTGGCAGTCGGCCTGGACGCTGACCTGGTCGTCTACGACCCGACGCGCCGGCACACCATCAGCGCATCGACCCACCACATGAACGTGGACTACAGCTGCTATGAGGGCACCGAGGTCACCGGCGGGGCCGATGTCGTCCTATCGCGCGGCAAGATCGTGGTTGACGGCGACGAGTGGCTCGGCGCCCGGGGCGATGGCCGCTTCCTGAAGCGTCAACCCGGCGCGTTACTGAAGTAGACCGATGCTGACGACGAGGTGGCGAGCCCTCCTGCTCGCCGTCATTGCCTCGCTGGCGCTGACCACCATGGCGCTGGCTGACGGGGCGGATCTCCTCCCGGCGGGGGCGTGCGGACCCAACGAGATCGCCGACCTGGGCGACGCGGGCGGGGTCGACGTTGCGGGGCTGCTCTGGGACGGCTGTTATGGGATCGACCCGGATTCTGGCGAGATCGTCTTCATCTGGGCTTACCAGGATCCCACCCAGTCGGGCCAGGAGTTCATGGACGACCTCTCGACGTCGATCGCCGGCGGCGTCTCCATCTTCACGCCGCTGACCCTCGCCGGCCGCTCCGTGATCTCCTATGGCCCGCCCGGCGGGGCCGAGACGTACTACTTCCTGAACATCGGTGACACGGTTTACTGGATCCAGGCGTCCACCGAGGCCGAGGCGGAGCGCGCGGTGCAGCGCATCGGCTCGGGCGGCGGAGGCGGCGGAGGCGGCGGCGCGGCGTTCACACAGACGGTGCCGGACCCGAGCACGATCTCGGTCGACCCGATCGTGATCGCCACCAGCGTCGCCGCGGCGGCAGGGATCGCGGTCGCTGCGCCCTTCCCGAGCGCCCTCTTCAACTCCACGCTGGAGGCCAACTACGATGAGGTCTCCGGCTGGTTCCGTCGGCTCCGACGACGACTGAGCGGCGCAGGTTCGGCGCTCGGTGCCCGCTTCGGTGCCTTCTTTGCCACGCCGCGCGGACTTGCCGCATTCATCGGCATCGCGGCGGTGATGTACGGGTTCCTGAACCCGGACTTCGGCTTCAACCTGGAGTCGGGCGCCATCGTCATCGGCTCCTGGGTGGGGATCGTCGCGCTGATCGCCGTCGACCAGCTTCCGGCCCGGGTCTACACGCGCCGTCGCCTCGGGGAGCCAGGGCAGCTGCGCATCCACATGGCCGGGCTGCTCATCGGCCTGGGCTGTGTGGTGGTGACCCGCATCACCGATTTCCAGCCGGGCTACCTGTACGGCGTGGTCGTTGCCTACACCTTCAGCCGCACGCTGAACCCGATCCAGGCCGGCAAGGCGTCCGCTGTCGGCGCGGCCTCCAGCCTGGCCCTCGCCTTCGGCGCGTTCGTGGCGCTCGGCGCGGTGCGCGCCCCGTTCGACGGCAGCCCGCCGCTGTGGGTGCTGCCGGTCGTGGCGGCGCTGGTGGTGATGGTCATCGGCGGCATCGAGGACGTCCTCTTCGGTCTCCTGCCGATGCGCTACATGCCGGGCCGCGAGATTATGTCCTGGAGCAAGCCGGTCTGGGCGGTGCTGTTCGGCGCATCGGCCTTCGCCTTCCTGCACATCCTGGTCAACCCATCGAGCGGCTACCTGTCGGACACGACGCTGCAGCCGCTCGGCAAGGTGATCGCCCTGTTCGTGGGCTTCGGGCTG
>JBDSIN010000093.1:0-5669 GCA_039917955.1 Candidatus Limnocylindria bacterium | reverse complement strand
TTCGTGGCCCCCGAGTTCTGGCTCGGGCGCCGCATCCGCGCACGGTCCTTCTCGATGGTCCTGCAGCTGCCCGACGCGCTCGACCTGCTCACCATCTCGGTCGAGGCGGGGCTCGGGTTCGACGCGGCGCTCGCCAAGGTGGTGGAGAAGATGGAGGGGCCACTCGTCAACGAGTTCCGCCAGGCGCTGGCCGAGGTCCGGATGGGTCGCACGCGGCGTGACGCCCTTCGGGACGTGGCCAATCGGGCTGATGCCCAGCCGGTGAGCAACTTCATCGGCGCCATCATCCAGGCGGAGCAGCTCGGCGTGCCGATCGCCAAGGTGCTCCAGATCCAGAGCCAGCAGTTGCGCATCGAGCGCCGCCAGCGCGCCGAGGAGATGGCCGCCAAGGCTCCGGTGAAGATGCTCTTCCCGATGGTCGGCTGCATCTTCCCGACCATCTTCATCGTGATCCTGGGTCCGGCCGTCGTGACCATCATGGGCGGCGTCGGCATCTGAGATGGTGCCGGCAATGCGGCCGGCCATCCTGCTGGTCGACGACGACGCGACGCTCCTATCTGTGCTGTCGCGACGCCTCGTGCGCGAGGGATTCGACGTCCAGACTGCACCCTCCGGACCGCATGCCCTCAAGCTCCTTGAGCGCTCATGGCCGCAGGTGCTGGTCGTGGACCTGATGATGCCGGGGATGGACGGCTTCGAGCTGTGCGCCCGGGTCAAGCGCATCGCGGACCTGCCGATCATCGTGCTGTCGGCGGTGGACGCCTCCGAGGCCAAGGTTCGGGCCCTCGAGGAGTACGCCGAGGACTACATCACCAAGCCGTTCAATCCCGATGAGTTGGTGGCGCGCGTGCAACGCGTCATGCGCCGGGCGTCTGCGGGCCGGCCACAGCTTGTCCTGGACGGCGGAGACCTGGAGATCGACCTGGCAGCGCGACGGGTAACGACCGCCGCCGGCCAGACGGCCCTGACGCCGACCGAGGTCCGCCTGCTCGCGGTGCTGATCTCTTCCGTGGACCGGACCGTGCCGACCGAGACGATCCTGGACCGAGTCTGGGCCGAGTCCGATGGCGCCGATGCGTCCTACGTGTGGGTGACCGTTCGCCGGCTGCGGCGCAAGCTCGAGCGCGATCCCGACCAGCCGCGCCACCTGCTCACCGAACGCGGCATCGGCTATCGGTTGGTGACCACGGCGGCTGGCACCCCGGCCACCACGGGCTAGGAGCCGATCCGCGGTGGGCGGCACGCCCTGGCTCCGACTCCTCGCGGCCCTCCTGGCGGCCGCCCTGCCGCCGGTCCTGGCGTACGTCGCGCTGGACCGCCTCGAGCCCGCATGGACCGGACGCCTGGGGACGGCGAGCACGCTGGCGCTTGCGGCGACGGTGACGCTCGGCTGGGTCGTGATCGTCGCAATCGTCGCCTGGCGGGCACTCACGGGTGAGACGCGGTCGATGGTCGAGCTGGCAGAGCACGGCGTCGGCGGCGAACGCGCGGCCGGCGTGCCCGGGGAGGAAGCGCTTACCGGTGCCCAGCGGCGGATGGCGGCGGCGCTCGACGAGCGGAACCGCCAGATCGCCGACCTTGCCGCGCAGGTGCGAGCTGCGCCGATCGCCGAGGATCCCGCGGCGGCGGCACACGCCATGGTCTCCGCCACCCGATCCGTCACCGGCGATCCGACCTGGCTGCTGGCGGTTCTGCGGGTCCAGGATGCGGAGGCGCTGGCGGTGGGCATCTACGGTGCGGATCCCGTGGAAGGCCCTGAGCCCACTTCCGAGGTCCACGGGTGGGCATCGACGGTCGAGCATCCCGCGGGTCTTGCGGGCGGGTCCCGGCACGCAGTTGGCCCATGGGGAGCCTTCGTGACCGCCGACGTGACCGCGGGCGACGAGCTGCGGGCGGTCCTGATGGCCCCGTGGGAGGGCCGCGCCGCGCCGACTCCCGCGGAGCTCGGACTCTTCAGCCTGCTCGGTCAGCAGGCTGCCACGGCAATCGAGCACGCGCTGCTCTACCGGCGCCTCCGCGCCCAGACCGATGAGCTCAATCGGATGGCGGGCGTGCAGACCGACTTCCTGCGCGGCATCACGCACGACCTGCAGACGCCGCTCACCAGCATCCGCGCACTGGCGTCCGAGCTCCAGCAGAGCGAGGGGATCGATACCGCAGGGCGGATCGACCTCGAGACGATCACCCAGCAGGCCGACCGCCTGCGGCGGATGGTCGGTCAGTTGCTCGCGGTCTCGCGGCTGGAGGTCGGCGCGCTCACGCCGCGCCAGGAGGTCTTGCGGATCGAACCGCTGGTGCGGCGGACGTGGGAGGCATTGCGCGCCACCGAGCACGCGTTCACGCTGGAGAGTGGCGGGCCGCCGCACCTCGTCGTGGCCGACCCCGACCGCCTTGAGCAGGTGCTCTGGGCGCTGCTCGACAACGCGGTCAAGTACAGCTCTCTTGGGTCGACCGTCGGCGTCCGACTGAGTGCCAAGCCGGGCGCGCACCGGGGGCGCCTCGTGTCCGAGATCTCTATCCGAGACGCCGGCATTGGCATGTCGCCCGCAACGCTCGCGCGCGCCTCCGAGCAGTTCTTCCGAGCCGACGAGGCGCGGCGTCTGGCCCCCGACGGCAGCGGGATCGGTTTGTATGCGGCGCGCGGCCTGGTGGAGGCGATGGGCGGGGCACTCCGGATCGAGAGCGAGTCCGGTGCCGGCACCACTGTCACCATCACGCTGCCGGCCGAACCTGCCGACGAGGCCTTCCCAGAGAGCGAGCCGAGCCAGGTGACCGCCTGACCAAGGTACCGTTGTGGTACTGCACCGCCTGGCCCACGCTGCAAGGTGTCCTGCAAGGTAGCCGCCATAGACTGCAGGCAGATTCAATCACGTAGAGCGAACGTCATGAAGCTGCCCCTTCGGCGCCACCGCAACGTCTCTCGCGGCCAGGCGCTCGTCGAATTCGCGCTCATCCTGCCAATCCTGGCGCTGCTGCTGCTGTTCGCCATCGACTTCGGCCGCGTCTTCTTCGGCTGGGTCGCACTGAACAACGCCACGCGGATCGCGGCCAACGAGGCTGCTCTCAACCCGGATGCCTGGGTCGCCCCGGTGAATGCCGGCGACCAGGCGCGGTACCGCCAGCAGGTCCTCAACGATCTGCAGGCTATCAACTGCGCCCCGCTCGGCGGCGGCACCTGGGACCTTGCCGACATTCCCGACCCCGTGTTCGTCGACCATGGCGGCACCATCGACCCGCACGAGCTGGGCGACCATGCGGCGGTGGACCTGGCATGCGGCTTCACCTTCCTCACGCCGCTGGTCGGCAACATCATGGGCAACCCCATGACCATCGGGGGTCGGTCGGAGTTCGCCATTCGCGGCGGCGTCATTGCCGGCATACCGGTGCAGACCGCACTCCCCGCCACCCCGACCGCGACCCCGACGCCAACGCCAGTGGCCACGCCCGTGCCGACTGCGGTGCCATGCGTGGCTCCGCAGATGGTCGGGGCCACGGTCTCTGCGGGCAGGACCGCGTGGGGCATCAGCGGGGCTGGGTTCACCGGTGGGTTCACGGCGGTCAGAAACGACACCGGCAATAACGCTCCGAATAACTGGATCATCATCTCGCAGCCGTCGCACGTTGGTGGAACGGCGTACCCGTGCACCGACGGCGCCAGCGTGGTTGCCCGAAAGCCATGACCACATTGTTCCGCCGCTCCTCCCAACCCGGCCGTGCGCACAATGGCAGCCGGCGCGGCCAGACCCTCGTCGAGTTCGCGCTGATCCTGCCGATCTTCATCCTCGTGCTGGTCGGCATCTTCGACTTCGGTCGTGCCGTCTACGCCTATAACACGATCTCAACTGCGTCGCGCGAGGCGGTGCGAATCGGGATCGTGGACCAGAACGTCGGCAGGCTGCAGGCCGAGGCGGTCAAGGCTGCCGTCGCCCTGGGCGCCGCCCCGGGCGACGTCGATGTTGCGTTTCTGACGCCTGACCTCTTGGGCACCTGCGCCGCCCCGGTCGACATCGGCTGCGTGGTCGAGATCACCGTCCACTACCAGTACAACGCTGCCACACCGATCATCAGCAACCTGGTTGGCACCATCGATATGGCGAGCACGACCCGCGAACCGGTCGAACGGAGCTATGTATCCCCATGAACACGACCCAGACATCGCTGACCGAAGCGTCAGCCCCAGCACAGAGGAGTTCCACCGTGACTACCAACCGGCATCGCCATGAGCGCGGCCAGGTCCTGGTCATCGTGGCGGTGGCGATGGTCGCCGTCGTGGCGATGGTTGGCCTGGTCGTGGACGGAGGCTTCGCCTGGGGCAAGCAGCGCGATACCCAGAACGCGGCGGACGCAGCCGCGGAAGCGGGTGCCGTGGTCCTGGCCCAGCGGCTGGCCGGCGTCATGCCCGCCAAGACGGACGCGGACGTTGCCGCAGCCGTGCTGCTCGCTGGCACCGAGAACGCCATCGACCCGCCGAAGGCCTGGTACACCGACGTTTACGGCAATCTGTTGGACCCGACCGGCGCAATCGTCGCCTCACGCGCCGATGCGGCAAAGGTCGGCGTCGTCGGTGTCATCCCCCCGAACGCAGCGGGCGTTGAAGCGATCGGCTCGCAGACCTTCGATACCTTCCTGGTGCGGGTTATCGGCTTCGACCAGTTAACGGCCACGGCGCCGGCGACTGCGGTGGCCGGGTATGCAACCGACATCTGCTCGGCCGAGGTCGGCTGCGACGTGATCCCGGTCACGGTACCGGTCACAGTGCTCGGCTGCGATGGACAGAACGACCCTGCTCCCGTAGACCCGACCAGTTATTGGGAACCGACCGATGTGCCGCTCACGGTTCCGCTCTGCAAGGCCGGCCCGGGCAACGTTGGGTGGCTCGACTGGACGCCGCCCGCAGGCGGGACCTCGGAGCTCATACAGTCAATTCTGGTCCCTGACAACGACCAGATGACCATCCCGAACTGGTTCTTCGTCACCAGCACGGGCAACGTGAACTCGGCGGGCGTCGAGGACGCGCTGAACAACAGGTGGGGCGGCGGGGTGGTGCTGATCCCGATGTTCGACGTCACCTGCGACGCGCAGCCGACCGGCCCCGGTGAGAACGACTGCCCGGCCGGGCACGTCGGCGGCAACGGCCAGCAGCAGTGGTATCACCTCCCACAATTCGCTTCGTTCCAGTTCTGTGGTGGTACCCCGAACTGGTGCGACGGGACCTACGGCCCGAACAACGACGTGCCCGGCCTCTCATATGCCCAGGGGGCGTATGTCAACGGCACCAACAAGGCGATCTGCGACACCGGCAACGGAGGCACGAGCTGCCTCGCCGGCCGCTTCGTGAAGATCATCGGGGGGCCGTACACCGTCGGCCCGGGCACCGGCGGCAACCCGGCGACCAGTGTGATCGGCGTGCAGCTGCTCCGCTGACGTCCAGCCCGCTGGGCCGCTCCTCCAGGGGCAGGAACGCCCCGGTCCACTTCCCCGGACCGGGGCGTTCCCCTGTCTGCGGAAGCCGCTAGCATCGGATCGGCCATGGACCGATATCTCCGGATCACCAACACCACGCGCGGCACGACCGTCGCGGGCCGCGTCCGGGTGGCCAGTTCGGCTCGTGACCGGATGGTCGGGCTGCTCCGCACGCCCGAGGTCCCGCCGGGAGAGGGGCTGCTGAT
>JBDSIN010000092.1:0-4227 GCA_039917955.1 Candidatus Limnocylindria bacterium | reverse complement strand
GGAGGTCGCGCCGGGGCTGATGGAGATCGATTACGGCGAATGGGAGGGGCTCACCTCTGACGAGTGTGCGGCGCGGGACCCGGAGCTCCGCGCTGCGTGGGAGGCCGACCCGTACGCGACGCGGACCCCCGGCGGCGAGTCCGGTGCGGATGTGGCCGGCAGGGCCTTCCCGATCCTCTCCGGCATCCGCGAGTGGCTCGCGGGCGAGGCGACCCGCTGCGCCATTGTGGTGGCGCACAACCATGTGAACCGGCTGTGGCTGACCGCGCTCATCGGCTGGCCGATGGCCGACTACCGGCGGCGGCTGTCGCAGGATCCGGCCGGATACAGCCTCATCGGCTTCGACGGCGGCGTCCCGTTGGTGCGTCGTCTCAACGCGAGTCCGTCGGAGCATTGACGGCGTGGCGGGCCCGGCCGGGGCATGCCGGTCGAGGGCAGGACTCAATCTTCCACCTAGACACAACGAAACGCCGGGCGGAACTCGGTGTCCGCCCGGCGTCGAGGGAGGTGGGTCAGTCGGTAGGCTGGAAGTAGTGGTCGAGGACGTAGTTCGCCACATTCGTGCCGCTTGTGATCGACACCTCATCCGCGGTCCGGAAATGGATCCCGGACCACACGCGCGCGCTGACAGCGTCATCGGCAATCTGCGCCTTGGTAGCGTAGTTGCGGGTCACGCCAGCTGCTGCCGACGTGATGATGAGATCGAGTGTGCCATCGCCGTTCAGCCGCTCCAGCACCGTGCTGACCGCGCCGACCACCGAGCACAGGCCGCTCGGCCAATCCGGATACGGCGGGGTGCCGATCAATGGCGTCCAGTTGTCGACCTTGGCGGTGTCGCCCCTGCCGTCAATATCGGCGTAGCGAATGGCCGTGATCGGCCGCCACCACATGTACTGGAGCTTGCCGTGCCAAACGGTGATCGCCCCGTCGGCGATGCTCGTGTCCACCGCAGCGAACATCCGGGCACTCTCAACGATGTTGAGTTCGCGCCGTGTGGCGAACTCGCGCAGCGCGGCCTGCATCGGGCCGATGCCGGCATCCGAGAAGAACCTGGCGGTCTGGGTCTGTGCGGCCGTGCGGACGGCGCTGGTGTTCTGCCCGTAGTCCCGCACCTCGATGAACTCCTCGAGGTACGTCGCCGAATTGATCGGCGGCGGCGGACCCGGAGCGAACTGCGTGGCCGAATTCAGCGTGAGCGGGGTGACTCCCCCCAACCATGCGCTCGCGAACAGCGCCGTCGCCGGCTCCGGCCTCCAGTGGCCCGCACCGGTCCCGACCGGAACGGTCACCGCCGCAGCCGGGCTGCAATCGTGCGGCGCCTCGGGTCGTTACGCGTGCCGCAGACATTCGCGGCCGTGGACGGCGAGAATTATCGAGCAGCGCCCGAAACGGAGGGCTCGGCGATGAGCGCCGGTGAAGACACCGGCAATCTGCCTAGATCGCCGCGTGCTCCGAACTCCCACGACTCGCCAACAGGCTGGTGATCGTGGTCAGCGCCAGGATACCGACGATCACGCCCAACGAGAGCAGGGTCGGGATCTCGGGTACGGACGGCCACTGCAGATGGGCCCAATGCAGCGCAAGCTTGGCGCCGATGAACGCGAGGATCGCAGCGAGCCCGTAGCCGAGGTGCACCAGCTTGCTGAGCGCGCCTTCGAGCACGAAGTACAGGGCGCGCAGGCCGAGCAGCGCGAAGGCATTGGTGGCGAAGACCAGGAACGGGTCGCCGGTGATGCCGTACACCGCGGGCACCGAGTCCACCGCGAACACGATATCAGTGGCCAGGACCGCCACCACCACCAGCGCGAGCGGGGTGAGGGCGCGGCGTCCATTGACCCGCGTCATCATCCGAGTGCCCTCGTAGTCCTCGGTCACGGGCATGAAGCGGCGGACGAACCTGACGCTGCGGATGTGCTCGACGTCGATGACGTGGCCGGTGCCCTTGATCGTGTCATTCAGGATCTTTACCGCGGTGACCACCAGGATCAGGCCGAAGACAAGGAACATCCAGTCGAACCTCGCCAGGGCGGCGGCACCGAGCGCGATGAAGATGCCGCGCAGGATCAGCGCGCCGATGATGCCGTACAGCAGCACGCGCTGCTGCAGCACCCTCGGCACCGCAAACGCGCCGAGGAGCAGGATGAACACGAAGAGGTTGTCGACGCTCAGCGATTTCTCGACCAGGTAACCGGTGAGGTACTCCAGACCGCGCTCCGTGCCGAACTGCCACCAGATGTAGCCGCCGAATGCCAGCGGCAGCGCGATATAGAAGGCCGACCAGGCGACCGCCTCCTTCATGGACACCTTGTGCGGCCGCCGAGTGATCAGGAAATCCAGCGCCAGCAGAGCGACCACGGCGCCGATGGCGACGGCCCAGAGCATGGGCGTGCCGATCGAGTCGAGGGTAGGCGCCAACGGGTCTGCGACTGCGGTAAGCACGAAATTCCTCTGACAGGTGGCTGGGAAATCCAATGTCTAGCAGCGAGCGCAGAGCAACTCGTCACTAATCGATCGATCTTGCGAGCCGATGCGGTGCCGCGGCGAGCGTCCCGCCGACGGTGCAAGGTCTTCTGCTTGAGAACGGGGCCCGATCCCTATCCACATCGTCGCATGTACTCCCCCAGCGGCGTCGGAGGTCGGTACGCAGGACCGCCTCACGGCTGTCACCTGCGCCGCGAGATGAGCGTATGTCGCCATCGGCGGAGCGTCCTCGGATTACCCTCAGGAGAATGACAGATGAGTCGGACATCGAACACGCGCTGCGCCGCGCGTCGCCTGATGGCGGCGTGAGGACCAGAGCCGGAGGCTTTGCCGCCTCGGCATAGTCGGCAACCTGAAGCATCACGCACTGCCTCGGCACGTCTGGGACCGGGCGACGACGACGCCAAGCCCCCGGCAGCCCACCACGCATGTTGCCTAACCACCCCAGAATGTGCCTGCATGCGCTCATTGCTCGGCCCTCGACACCGGAGAGTCTTGCGTGGCGAGGGCGCCCGCCGGCCTGAGCGGCCTGCCCCATGACGCTCGACGCACTTGCCGCCAATCTCACGGCACCGGTCATCCTGTTCTTCTTTCTGGGCCTGGCCGCGGCGCTGATCCGCTCCGACCTGTCATTCCCGGAAGTGTTCACCAAGGCCATCGCGGTGTACCTGCTGGTCGCGATCGGTTTCAAGGGCGGCGCCCAGCTTGCGGCCAGTGGCCTCAGCCCCGCGATTGGTGCGGCGATCGCGAGCGGCGTGGCGCTGGGCATCGTGACGCCGGTCATCGCCTTCGCGCTGCTGCGCCGGTTCAGCCCGCTCGGCGGCCTCGACGCGGCCACCGTGGCGGCGCACTACGGGTCCGCCAGCCTCGTCACGTTCCTTGCCGCGTCGAGCTTCCTGACCGCCCAGGGCCAGGCCCCGGAGGCCTATCTCGTGACGCTGCTGGCGGTGATGGAGTCGCCGGCCATCGTGGTCGGCATGCTGCTGGCCCGGCGCGCTGGGGCGCCCGAGCCTCGTCGCGGACATGGCCTGCGCGAGGCGGTCACCAACGGCAGCGTGGTGCTGCTGCTCGGCGCGATGGTCATCGGCGCCCTGACCGGACCGGCCGGGATCGCCGAGTTCGAGGGGTTCCTGGTGGCGCCGTTCAGCGGCGTGCTAGCCCTGTTTCTGCTCGACATGGGCCTGCTCGTGGGACGCCGGTTGCATGACGCGGCGCGGCTGGCCCGATCGCTGGTGGCCTTCAGTGTGGCGATGCCCCTCATCGGTGCCGCGCTCGGCCTGGCTGTCGGCGTCGTGCTTGGCCTGTCGGTACCTGGCACGACTCTGCTGGCCACGCTCGCGGGCAGCGCTTCGTACATCGTCGCTCCGGCGGCCTTCCGTCACGCCTATCCCGCCGCCGACACCACCCTCGCGGTGACCATGGCGCTGGGGATCACCTTTCCGTTCAACCTCGTCTTCGGCATCCCCCTCTACTGGGCTGCCGCCAGCCTCGTCATCGACCGGATGCCGTAAGAGCGAGGCAGGCCGCCGCTACCAGGCCGAGCTGAAGGAAGCGGGTCAAAACGCACTCGGAACGAGCTTGGTGGGCAGCGCCGGACGCGAACCACGTGGCTTCCTGCATGGCGGTCCCAGGCCGCGTGCGCCCACCATGCCACCTGGCGGCCGACGGACAGCAACCTGTGTGTCGAGGTCAACTGATCACGGCTGGCCGGGGCAGGCGGCTAATGCTCAGGACTTGCTCGCCAAG
>JBDSIN010000091.1:0-8089 GCA_039917955.1 Candidatus Limnocylindria bacterium | reverse complement strand
GGCACCTTCTTCCCGATCAGCGTCTACCCGCCGGTGATCCAGCTGGCGATGGAGCTGACCCCGCTCTTCCACGCGGTCGGTCTGCTCCGCGGCCTGGCGGTCGGGATCTTCGGCCTGCACGAGCTGTGGGACCTGGCCTACATGGTCGTGTTCGCGTCGATCGCCATGTGGATCGCCCTCAACCGCCTGGAGCAGCGGCTGATCAAGTAGCGAGCGTGTCGGTGCGGCCCAAGTAGCGAGCGTGTCGGTGCGGCCCGAGTGCCGCTCCTCGCCGCCCGAGTGCCGCTCCTCGCCGCGATCACCCGGCGGCTACAACGGCCAAGATGACCCTCGCCGGGCACTCGGCGTGGCCGAATTGCCGCGTGGTGACCGCGACAGCCACGCAGCAGCCACCCAGCGCTGCGAAGTTGGCCGTTGTAGCCATGCCGTGGCTTTTCCGCACGATGGCCGGCAGCGCTCAGTCGCGGCGCCCCATCAGGAGCGGCGCCCCATCAGGAGCGGCGTCCCATCAGGAGCGGCAGCACGTCACGCAGGTACGCGAGCCCCGAGACCACCGACAGGGCGGTGATTGCCACCGCCATCCAGTAGCCGAGCGTCTCCATGGCTCCGGTGATGCCCAGCCCGGCGAGCGGACCGCCGGTCTGCGCATCGAAGGCGAGCAGCAGGACGCCGACCGCCAGGTTCGTGCCGAACGCCTTGTACTTGCCGAGCACGCGGGCCGGTATCACGACATTGGCCGATGCGGCCAGCTGCCGCATCCCCTGCACCACCAGCTCCCGGATCAGCAGGGTGGCCACGATCCAGGTCGGCAGCAGACCGATCTCGACCATCGCGATGAGCGTTCCGGCGACCAGCACCTTGTCCGCCGTGAGGTCCATGAAGATGCCCAGCGGCGTCACCTGGCCGCGGGCACGCGCGATGCGGCCGTCGAACCAGTCCGTTGCCGAGGCGACGGCGAAGACTGCCCAGGCGATCAGTCCCCCGCCGGGGAACGGCAGGAGGAGGAGCGCCACCACCACCGGCGTGGCCCCGATGCGCACCAGGCCGAGCATGTTCGGCAGGGTCGTCAATCGAGCGCGAGGTGGCTGAACCGGGCTGGTCATCGGTCCATCATCGGCCGAGCCGCCGCTCCGTGCCCGCCCGCAGACGAGCGATGTTGTCGGCATGCGCGGCGATGACCACCACCGCCCCGCCGGCGGCCAGCGCAACCGCGGCCGGCTCGGCTCCCCCGCCCGCGACCAGGGCGGCGGTTACCACCGGTGCCAGCACGGCGCCGCAGAGCGAGCCGAGGGACACGAAGCGCGTCCGCCAGATGATCAGCAGCGCGGCGGGGATCACGACGGCCACCACCAGTGGCGCGGTGGCGAGCATGGCGCCGACGAAGGTCGCGACGCCCCGCCCCCCGGTGAAGCGGATGAAGACGGAGCGCACATGCCCGCCGATCGCCGCCACCCCGGCCGCCGCGGCGACCCATGGCGGAGACCCGGCAGGACCGGCGGCATACAGCCATCCGACCAACAGGACCGGCAGGGCTCCCTTGGCGAGATCGAGCACGAAGACGCCCAGCGCCCACGGAATCCCGATGGTTCGCAGCGTGTTCGTCGCGCCGGTGCGACCGGAGCCGTGCTCCCGCAGGTCGATCCCGCCAACCAGACGACCGATCATCAGGCCGACCGGGACGGCGCCGATCAGGTAGCCGGCGAGCACCAGCAGCGCGGCTCCGGGGATGCCGGTCACGCCACCTCGCCGGGGTGCGTGGTCAGCGCCGCGGGGGCGGCGGTCCGCCGCGGGCAAGAATCGCGCGCATGCCAAAGCCCAGGCCGATCCAGACGCCGGCGGTACCCAATCCGGCGTACGCGGCGAAAGGCATGCCGCTGGGCCACGCAAGTGAGAAGGCGCTCAGACCGGCGACCACGCCGCCGCCGAGCACCCAACGAAGGAAGCGGCGGGTGATGCCGCCAACCATCGGGGGAGGGGCGTTGCGAGCCGTCTGGGCGCGCCGGGCGCGAAGCTTCTCCTGCCGCGCCCGCACCGCCGGATTACCCGGCAGGGCGTACGGATCCTGCTTCTTGGACATGCGCTGATAGGCGCGCCGCTCTTCGCGAGACATCGGTCGGAGTCTAGCCGGTCATCGGTCTGTACCATATGCGGCCGATGCACGAGATCTTCGACGCCTTCAAGCAGCAGCTGCCCGACATCGACGAGACCGAGACGCAGGAGTGGCTCGACTCGCTCGACGCGGTGGTCGAGCAGGCTGGGCCCGATCGAGCCCGGTTCATCGTCTACAAGCTGCTGAAGCGCGCCCGACAGCTGCAGGTCGGGCTGCCGCCGCTGGTGCAGACCCGCTACGTGAACACCATCTCCGCCGAGCAGGAGCCGGACTTCCCCGGTGACGAGGCGATGGAGCATCGCGTCCGGCGCATGATCCGCTGGAACGCGCTGGCCATGGTCCTGCGCGCCAACTCGCGCTTCGAGGGGATCGGCGGCCACCTCTCCACCTACGCCAGCGCGGCGAGCCTGTACGAGGTCGGCTTCAACCACTTCTTCCGCGGCCGCGACGATGGCGGGCCCGGCGACCAGGTCTTCTTCCAGGGACACGCCGCGCCGGGCATCTACGCGCGGGCGTTCCTGGAGGGACGCATCAGCGCCGAGCAGCTCGACCACTTCCGTCGCGAGACTGGAGGCCCGGGGACCGGCCTGTCGTCGTACCCGCACCCACGCACCATGCCCAACTTCTGGCAGTTTCCGACGGTCAGCATGGGCCTCGGGCCGATGAGCGCCATCTACCAGGCCCGCTTCAACCGCTATCTCGCTGCGCGTGGCATCGCCGATACCGCCGCCAGCCGGGTGTGGGCCTTCACCGGCGACGGCGAGATGGACGAGCCGGAGGCGCTCGGCGCCCTCGGGCTCGCCGCCCGCGAGGGGCTGGACAACCTGACCTTCGTGGTCAACTGCAACCTCCAGCGGCTCGACGGCCCGGTGCGCGGCAACGGCAAGATCATCCAGGAGCTGGAGGCGACCTTCCGCGGTGCCGGCTGGCACGTGATCAAGGTCATCTGGGCGCGCGAATGGGACGACCTGCTGGCCCGCGACAAGGACGGGGTGCTCCTCGCCAAGATGAACGAGACGCTCGACGGCGACTACCAGCGAGCGTCGGTGGCCGATGGCGCCTACATCCGCGAGCACTTCTTCGGCCCTGATCCGCGCCTGAAGGCGCTGGCCGCGCACCTCTCCGACGAAGAGCTCACCAAACTGCGACGTGGCGGACACGACTACCGGAAGGTGTACGCGGCCTACGCGGCCGCGGTCGCCCATACCGGGGCCCCCACGGTCATCCTGGCCAAGACGGTCAAGGGTTGGACACTGGGCCCCGGAATCGAGGCACGCAACGTGACCCACCAGGCCAAGAAGCTCAACGAGGCCGAGCTGCGGATCTTCCGCGACCGCCTGGAGCTGCCGATCCCCGACGACCAGCTTGCCGATGCGCCGTACTTCCACCCCGGCCCCGACTCGCCGGAGGTGCAGTACATGCTCGAGCGGCGGCGGGCGCTCGGCGGATCGGTACCGAAGCGCACCGCGCACGCGAAGCCGCTCCCCGCGGCCGACGATGCCGCCTACGCGGAGCTGTTCGTCGGGGCGGACCGGCCGGCGAGCACGACCATGGCCTTCGCCCGACTGCTCCGCAACCTGGTCCGCGACCCGAACATCGGGCGGCGGGTGGTGCCGATCATCCCCGACGAGGCGCGCACCTTCGGCCTCGACTCGCTCTTCAAGGAGATCGGTATCTACAACCCGCTCGGCCAGCGCTACACCGCGGTCGACAAGGACCTGCTCCTCTCCTACGTCGAGGCGACCGACGGGCAGATCCTCGAGGAGGGGATCACCGAGGCCGGCGCGATGGCCGACTTCACCGCGGCGGGGACCGCCTACGCCACGCACGGCGAGGCGATGATCCCCTTCTACATCTTCTACTCGATGTTCGGCTTCCAGCGGACCGGCGACTTCGCCTGGGCGTTTGGTGACGCTCGCGGACGCGGGTTCATGATGGGCGCGACCGCCGGCCGCACCACGCTCACCGGAGAAGGGCTCCAGCACAACGACGGGCACTCCCACGTGCTGGCGTCGACGATTCCCAACCTGGTCGCCTACGACCCCGCCTTCGCGTACGAGCTGGCGATCATCGTGCGCGACGGGATGCGACGGATGTACGGCGAGGCGCCCGAGGACATCTTCTACTACATCACCCTCTACAACGAGAACTGGCCGATGCCACCCAAGCCCGATGGCGTCGAGGAAGGGGTCCTGCGAGGCCTCTACCTCTACCGGCCGGCCGAGCGCGGCACCCGCCGCGTCCAGCTGCTCGGCTCCGGTTCGATCCTCCACGAAGTACTGCGTGCGGCCGACCTGCTGGCCGAGCGCTACGACGTGGCCGCCGATGTGTGGAGCGTGCCGTCCTTCGGGCTGCTCCGCAACGACGCCCTGGAGATCGAGCGTTGGAACCGCCTCCACCCCGAAGCGGAGCCCCGCGTCCCGTGGGTCGTGGCGCAGCTCGGCCCGACGACCGGACCGATCGTCGCTGCCACCGACTACATGAAGGCGATCCCCGATATGGTTACCCGTTGGATCGACCGCCCGTACACCGTGCTGGGGACCGATGGCTTCGGCCGCAGTGACACCCGCGAGGCGCTGCGCGCCCACTTCGAGGTGAGCGCGGAACAGATCGCCTACGCCGCGCTCCACGGCCTCCACCAAGCCGGCGAGGCCAGCAGCGACGAACTGGTGCGCGCCATCGCCGACCTGGGGATCGACCCCGACCGGATCGACCCGCTCAGGGCCTAGGTTCCCCGGTCCGCCGCCTCCGGTCCGCCGCCTCCGGGCTGCCGCGTCGTGCCTGTTCGTGCAGCACTGATCCCGTGCTGCACACCATCTGTGCTGCGTGAACGCCCCTGGCCCCGGCTTGCCGACGCTACCTCGGGCATCGGTGGACGTCGGTGGACATCGGTCAGGGAGTCCAAGTTAATGATTTGGCAACTGCGCATGCGAAAATGCGACTGTGGTATTGACAAGTTTTTCCCGAGCGTATATTCTGCCGTCAGCACCTTACGAATACCCACCACCCCTTAGCAGAACGCAAGGAGTTGATCACAATGTTGGACAACCAGTTCCAGTTCGCGATCATGGCCACCGAGGACCGGATCCGCGTCGCGCAGCAGCGCCGACCCGCCTCCGGCCAGGGGATCAAGCGGATCTTCCGGCTGAGCAGCGACCGCATCGCGGTCCGCGAGATCGGTCGCCGCTAGATGGCCCGCGACGTCATCTCTACCTGTCCGGTCTGTGAGGGCGAGCTGGCGATCACTCGCCTTCACTGCCGTTCCTGCGGCACCGCGCTCGAAGGCGAGTTCGGGGTCGGGCGATTCGGTCGCCTGTCGCGCGAGCAGCTCACCCTCCTCGAGAGCTTCCTTCGCTCGCGTGGCAACCTGAAGGAGCTCGAGCGCGAGCTGGGCATCTCCTACCCGACCGTCCGCGGTCGCATCGAGGCCCTCCTCCGCGCGCTTGGCCTGGCCGACGGGACCGATGCGGTCGAGCAGCCGCTCGACGAGCCCATCGCCCCCGAGCCGGTCCTCCCCTCCGTCGACGAGTCGGCAGCCGAGCGTCGCTCGATCCTCGAGCGCCTGGCACGCCGCGAGTTGTCGGCCGATGAGGCCGCCGAGGCGCTGCGCGCCCTTGGCGAGGCTGACTGAGATGCCCACCTTCGTTCGCACGCAGACCATCTCCCACCCTGTCGGTGAGCGCGGCCGCGTCGCCATCAAGGTGACGAGCGGCGACGTGCGCGTGACCGCGGCGGCCGGCGGCGATGCCGTCATCCGCGCCAGCTACGAGATCCGCGCCGCTTCCGAGGAAGATGCGGAGCGTACCTGGGAGCAGATCCGCCTGCGGGCCCGCCAGGGCTCCGGCGAGCTGACCGTGGAGGAGCCCGACTCCGCCAACTCGTTCGGCTCCATGATCTCGCGCCTCTTCTCGTCGGGCGGTTATGAGCTCAACCTGGAGGCCAGCCTCCCCGCCGGCGTGCAGCTGAGCGTGGCGGGCGTCTCCGCCGAGGTCCGCGTCTCCGGCATGCGCGGCGACCAGCGCTACGCCACCGTTTCCGGCGACCTGTCGCTGACCGACGGTGGCGGCCGGGTGGACGTCAACGCCGTCTCGGCCGACACCACGCTGCGCGCCGTCGAGCCGGTCAGCGTCGAGGCCCAGGGAGTCTCCGGCGACCTCGCCATCAGCGCCCCGCGCCTGGACAGCCTGCACGCCACCACCGTCTCCGGTGACGTGGAGCTGGAGGGCGAGCTGGCCGCGCGCGGCGAGTTCGGCGTCGAGACGGTGAGCGGCGACCTGTCGGTGGGGTTGCTCGGCAGCGCCACCTTCGACGTGCGCGGCATCTCCGGCGACGTCCACTCCGACCTCGACCACCGGCTCGAGGGCACCTCCGACCGGCGGCGCCTGATCATCGGCTCGGGCGGGCCCGTGCTCGTCTTCCGCTCCATGTCCGGCGACGTGGCGGTTCGTCGCGCGCGCCGCGTGTCGCCGCTTCCCCCGGTCTTCGAGCCGGCGGCCGCAACCGCGGCGCCCGATGCCGCGGGCCAGCTGGAGATCCTGCGCGCCCTGGAGCGCGGGGAGATCAGCGTGGACGAGGCGACCCGCAGGCTGGCGGGAGGGAGCTGACCATAAGCGACGAGATCACCACCGTCCTGCGCCTGGTCAGCGAGGGCAAGCTGACCCCGGACGAGGCGGCGCCGCTCATCGAGGCACTCGGCCGTCCCGCGGCCGCTCCCCCGCCGCCCGAGGCGCCTGCGTTCCCATTCCCCGGCCCCGGCAGCTCCAAGGGACCGGCACGCGGGCGCCGGGTGCGGATCCAGGTCACCGACAACGGCCGCAAGGTCGTGGACGTCCGCGTGCCGCTCGCGTTCGCGGCGATGGCCGCGCGCACGGTGCCGGGGATCCCCGACTCCTACGCGGCGCTCATCGAGCATGCCGTCGACACCGACCAGGTCGGTCCGATCGTGGATGCCGAGGACGAGGACGGCAACGCGGTCCTGATCAGCGTGGAGTAGGACGATGAAGTCTGGGCTGCTGCGCCCGTTCGCGGTGCGCGACTTCCGGTTCCTCTTCTCGGGCGAAACCATCTCGGTGATCGGTGACCAGTTCCATTTCGTGGCGCTGGCCTGGCTGACGCTGCAGCTCACCGGGTCCGGCCTGGCGCTGGGCACGGTGCTGATGGTGGCGGCCATCCCGCGCGGCGTCTTCATGCTGGTGGGCGGCGCCCTGTCGGACCGGTTCTCGCCGCGCAGCCTGATGCTCGGCTCGAACGCCATCCGCTCGGTCCTGGTCGGCATCCTCGCCGCGCTGGTGCTGACCGGGCGCGCGGAGCTGTGGCAGCTGTACGTGATGGCCGGCATCTTCGGCGTCGTCGATGCGCTCTTCTACCCCGCAGTGGGCACCATCCTGCCGATGCTGGTCGACGAGGAGACGCTGCCGCCCGCCAACGCCCTGATGCAGGGCAGCCAGCAGTTCGCCTCGCTCATCGGCCCTGCCGCGGCCGGCGTGCTGGTGGCACTGGTGAATACCGGCCCGGCCTTCGTCATCGATGCGGTCTCCTTCGCGGTCGCCAGCGTGGCCCTCCTGTTCGTGGTCGGCGGCCGTCGCGCGCCGGCCGCCGAGGGTCCGCACGAGGCGCAGCCGGGCGTGCTCTCCAGCATCGGCGAGGGGCTCGGCTACGCGTTTGGCGACCCGGCGGTCCGATCGCTGATCGTGCTGACCGCGGCGTTCAACTTCGCCCTCAGCGGGCCGTTGACGGTGGGGCTCCCCTACCTCGCCGATCAGCGCTTCGAGGGCGGGTCGGCAGCGTTCGGCATCCTTCTCTCCGGCTTCGGCGGCGGCGCCCTGCTCGGCGCCGTGCTGGCCGGCTCCATCCAGCGCGTCCCGCGCCTCGGCAGCGCGGTGCTTGCCATTGGCGTTGGGCTGGGGGTGCTGGTGGCGCTGATCGGCTTTGCGCCGAGCGTGCCGCTCGCCTTCGGTTTGCTGGCCGCCATCGGCCTGG
>JBDSIN010000090.1:0-7209 GCA_039917955.1 Candidatus Limnocylindria bacterium | reverse complement strand
ATTCGTGGCTCTTCCGCAACGAACGGACCGGCTCACTCGCGGGCATGTTCCGGGTGCGCCAGCTCGTTCAGGACGACAGCCACGTGATCTGCCGCGACGACCAGGTGATCGACGAGGTGAACCTCGCACTCTCGCTGGTACAGCGCACCTACCAGCCATTCGGTTTCGAGCCGCGCTTCAAGTTGGCAACCCGCCCCGACAAGCGGCTGGGGACCGACGAATTCTGGGCTATGGCGGAGGGGAAGCTGGCTGAGGCATTGGCCGGCGCGGGGATCGCCTACGAGATGGACCCCGGCGGCGGCGCCTTCTATGCGCCAAAGATCGACGTCTTCATCGATGACGCCATCGGGCGAGAGTGGCAGATGGCCACCATCCAGGCCGACTACCAGCTGCCGCAGCGTTTCGAGATGGAGTATCGGACGGCGGACGGCGGAACGGCCCGGCCGGTGGTGCTCCACTACGCCATCTACGGCAGCTTCGAACGCTTCGTCGGGATCATCACCGAGCACTACGCCGGGGCGTTCCCAGCTTGGCTGGCTCCCGTCCAGGCGATGGTCATTCCGATCGCCGACCGGCACGTGGTCTACGCGCAGGAGGTGCGGGCTGCGCTGACCGCCGCTGGCCTGCGCGCGGAGGTCGATGACCGATCCGAGCGGATGCAGGCCAAGCTTCGCGACGCACAGGAGCAGAAGATCCCGGTGATGCTGGTCGTCGGCGACCGCGACCAGGAGGCCCGCGCGGTGAGTCCTCGGCTGCGCACCGGCCAGTCGGCACAGGGCGTCCCGCTCGACGAATTCGTGGCCAGGCTCAGCGGCCGCGTGGCTGCCCGCGAGCTGTGGCCCTACGCGGAAGACGCGTCCTGAGAAAGATGCGCGGCGTCGGCCAGCTGGCCCTCGCCTCCACCGACCCGGCGCGTGCCGCCGAGTTCTATGAATCGGCATTTGGCTTCCGACGCCGGGCGAGCGATGAGGCGGGAGTGGACCTCGAACTCGGCGGTTTCGAGCTGAGCTTTCGCCGAGCCGAGCGCGCCGCTCGCGATGGGATGCAGATCGGGTTCCGGGTTGACACTGCGGCTGAAGTGGATGCGTGGGCCCAGGATCTGACACTCCGGGGCTTCGCCCTCGTCGGGCCGCCATCGGGAGACCGATGGGAGGGGAGTCGCTCATTCCGCGTGGCAGATCCGGATGGACGACAGGTGGCGATCTTCCATGACTATCCTGCGTGAGGACTCCTCGCGCCGTTGACCGTCCAATCGGGGTCGGTGTATAGTCCACGGGCGTTTGCGCATCATGCTTGAGGCCACACGTCCGCAGCGGACGGTGGCTCGTTTGTTGAAGGAGCGGCAGCACCCATAGCGAAGGACCTCCGAATCAACGAGATGATCCGAAACCGTGAGGTGCGGGTCATCGACGATGAGGGACAGCAACTCGGCGTTCTGGAAACCTCCCAGGCGCTTGCCCTGGCCCAGGACAAGGGGCTCGATCTCGTCGAGATCGCACCCACAGCGGTCCCCCCGGTCTGCAAGATCCTCAACTACGGGCAGTATAAGTACGAGCTCCAGAAGAAGGAGCGCGAGGCAAAACGCAGGCAGAAGTCGACGACATTCAAGGAGATCCGGCTGCGGGTCAAGATCGATGTCAACGATCTGCGGACAAAGACACGGCGAGCGGGCGAGTTCCTGGAGGACGGCGACCGGGTAAAGGTCACGGTCCAGTTCCGGGGACGTGAGATGAGCCACGCCAACCTGGGGCGTGACCTTCTTGACCGAGCGGCGGAGATGCTCGTCGAGCACGGCGTCGTCGAGCGGCCACCGCTCCTCGAGGGCCGCAACATGTACATCGTGATGGCCCCGCACGAGAAGCGGGTCGAGAAGAAGACCGAGACGGCCGAGCAGACCGATGGAGCCTCCGCCCCGGAGGCACCGGACGGCGAGACGATCGGCGACGTGCTCGCCGCCAAGGGCAAGACCGCAATCGCAACGGTCGAGCCGGAACCAACGGAGCAGACCCCAGATGCCAAAGATGAAGACCCACAAGGGAACGGCCAAGCGCTTTAAGAAGACCGGATCGGGCAAATGGGTCCGACCGAAGGCGGGAATTGGCCACCACCTGGAGATCAAGTCGAGCAGCCGTACCCGCCGCTACGCCGGCAAGGCGCTCGTCCCCAACGTACACGCAAAGCAGCTCGCGCGGCTGCTTCCCTACGAGTAGAGGCGACCGATGCCACGAGTAAAGCGCGGGGTACCCGCACACCGACGCCACAAGCGCCTCCTGGCGCAGGCGGAGGGCCGCCGGGGGACCCGATCGAAGCTGATCCGTCCGGCGCGTGAGGCGCTCTTCCACGCCCTGGTCTACGCCTACCGAGACCGCCGCGACCGAAAGCGCGACATGCGCCGCCTCTGGATCGAGCGCATCAACGCCGCCGCGCGCAGCCACGGCATGCCGTACGGCCGCTTCATCGCGGGCCTGAAGGCAGCTGGAATCGAGCTTGATCGCCGCATGCTCGCCGACCTGGCGATCCGCGATGGTGGCGCCTTTGCCAAGGTCGTCGAGATGTCGAAGGGGTCGGTTACCGCCTAGCCGGCGTCGCCGATGCCGGCTCCCTCGGCCCTGCTCCGCAAAACGGGAGCGGGGTCGTTTGTTTTCCCCGATCATCTGCACTGGACCGATGAGCGAGATGAACGACATGCGCGATCGACTGCAGAAACTTCGCGTCACAGCGGCTGAGCGGCTCACGGCCGCGCCCGATGCAACCGCCGTGGATCAACTGCGCACCGCGCTGCTCGGACGATCCGGCGAGCTGACAGCCCTGCTGCGCGACCTCGCCGAGGTGCCGGCCGCCGAGCGTCCAGCGCTTGGCCAGTTCGCCAACGAGGTCCGGTCCGAGGTCGAGAGCAGCATTCTCGCTCGCCTTGCGGCGCTCCAGGGTGCAGCCCTTGAAGCCCGACTGGCCGCCGAACGGCTCGACATGAGTGCGCCCGGCCGTCCGGGTCGGATCGGGCATCTCCATCCCCTGATGACCGTTGAACGTGATCTGCGAGAGATCTTTCACGCCTTTGGATTCGAGGTCTTCGAAGGGCCGGAGATCGAGACGGACGCGATGAATTTCGAGGCGCTCAATATCCCGCCCGACCACCCATCGCGCGACCTGTGGGACACGCTGTACGTGGCCGAGCCGGGGAGCGATCCGCCACGGCCCGCCGAGGACGGCACGATCCTGCGCACCCACACCAGCCCGGCCCAGATTCGTGCCATGCGCGTCCTGCAGCCTCCGATTCGGGTGGTGACCCCCGGCCGCGTATACCGGTACGAAGCGGTCGATGCCGGCCACAACTTCGAGTTCTTCCAGGTTGAGGGCCTGGTCGTGGATCGCGACACCAGCCTGGCCGACCTCAAGGGCATGCTCGAGGAGTTCGCGCGAGCCCTCTACGGCGAGGGGACGAACACTCGGTTCCGGCCCGGCTATTACCCGTTCACGGAGCCGAGCGTCGCCTTTGACGTGGCCTGCCTCGTGTGTGGCGGGGACGGCTGCCCGGCCTGCGGTCGGTCAGGCTGGATGACGATCCTGGGCGCCGGCATGGTGCATCCGGCGGTGCTGCACGCCGCCGGCATCGATCCCGATGAATTCCAGGGCTACGCCTTTGGCATGGGCCTCGACCGGATCACCCTGCTGCGCCACGGCATCCCGGACCTTCGGCTGCTGATGGGTGCCGACCTGCGCTTCCTCTCGCAATTTTCGGCAGGGAGGTAGGCAGGATGCGTGTCCCGCTCAGCTGGTTGCGCGACTACGTCAGCTTCGACCTCTCGCCGCAGGCGCTCGCCGAGCAATTGACCCTGCGGGGCATGGAGGTGAGCGCCATCGAGGTGACCGGGGCCACCTGGTCCGATGTTGTGGTCGGTCGGCTGATTACCGTCGAGCGCCATCCCAACGCCGACAAGCTGTGGTTGACGACCGTCGACGTCGGCGACCCTGAAGGCCCGCTTCAGGTGGTGTGTGGGGCAGACAACGTGGCACCGGGGCAACTCGTCCCGGTGGCGCGCATCGGGGCCGTTCTGCCCGGCGAGCGACGCATCGAGCGCAGCAAGATCCGCGGCGTCGAGTCGCAGGGGATGCTGTGCAGCGCAGCTGAACTGGGTCTCGGCGACGATGCAGAGGGGATCCACATCCTGGGCACCGCTGCGGAACTGCCGCTCGGCGCCGATCTGCGAGAGATTCTGGGCGACGTCGTGCTGGACGTGGACGTCAAGCCGAACCGCGGGGACGCCCTCTCGATGGTCGGGCTGGCCCGCGAGATCGCAGCGATCACCGGATCTCCGCTCCGATTGCCGAAGATTCATCTCACTGAAGACGCATCGCTCAAGGTCGAGGAACGGATGACGGTCGTCATCGAAGATGCCGAGGGCTGCCCGCGCTTCACCGCGCGCGTCTTCGAGGAGATCAACAACGGGTCGTCACCCGGATGGATGCAGCAGCGGCTGCTGGCTGCGGGGATCCGGCCCATCTCGGCCGTGGTCGATGTCACCAATTACGTGATGCACGAGCTCGGCCAGCCGATGCACGCGTATGACGGCGCCGCCATCGCTGATGGTCGCATCGTGGTGAGGCGCGCCACGGAGGGGGAGGAGCTGGAGACGATCGATCATCAGACCCGGACCCTGGACGGGCGGATGCTGATCATCGCCGATGCGGTGCGGCCGATCGGCCTCGCCGGAATCATGGGTGGCGCCTCGACCGAGGTCGGCACCCGGACCGTTCGAGTGATCCTCGAATCGGCGATCTTCCACGGGCCGACGATTCGCAACGCTGCCCGGCGCCTCGGCCTGCGTTCCGAGGCGAGCATGCGACACGAGAAGGGGATCGGCCACGATCTTCCGCGCCTGGCGCTCGATCGAGCGGCCGCGCTCATCGTGGAGCTCACCGGGGCACGGGTCGCCACCGGGATCGCCGACAACGATCCAGGTGTCCGTCCGCCGCGGGTGGTACCCATGTCGGTCGCCCGCACCGAGCGGCTGCTGGGGATTGCGCTCAGCGCCGAGCAGGTCGGCGAGCTGCTTGCTCCACTCGAATTCGCGGTGGAGACCGACGGATCGGACGAAGTCAGAGTGTCGGTCCCGTCGCACCGCCTGGACGTCGTCGCCCCGGAGGACGTGGCGGAGGAGATCGCCCGGAGCTACGGCTATGGCCAGATCGAGGGCCGACTCCCGGTGACCGTCCTGCCGCCCTTCCGCGGCGATCCGAGCGAGCCGCGGCATCGAACGCGCCGGATTCTTGCCGGCCTGGGCCTGGACGAAGTGGTGACCCACGCCCTGATCGGTAGCGCCGACCTGGAGCGCTCCGGCATGAACGCGCACGATCCGGGGCTGGTTCGGGTGGCGAATCCGCTCGCCGAGCAGCACAGCATCATGCGACCCAGCCTTGTCCCCTCGCTCCTGGCCGCCCTCTCCGAGAACGTCCGACAGCGACGCAGTGACGCTTGGCTGTTCGAGATCGGCAAGACCTACTCGATGGGACCCGGCGAGGAGCGAGACGCAGAGACTGCGGGCACCGGCCGCCACGAGGCCTGGGGTGTCGGCATCGCACTGATCGGGCCGCGCTGGCCGCGGAGCCCCCGAGGCGATGCTTCCGAACCGGACGTGGCCGACCTCAAGTCCATCGTCGAGGGTCTGCACCTTGCGCTCGGAGCCCCGGGGCCTGTCTTCGGCATCCCAACGGAGGTCTTGCCGCCCCAGCTGCACCCCGGTCGAACGGCGGACCTGGTGGACGCCGCGGGTCGCGGATACGGGGTCATCGGCGAGCTCCACCCGACCGTCGGGGAGGCCTGGGGTCTGCCCGGTCGTCCACTGATCGCCACGCTCAGCCTGGCGGCGCTCCTGAAACTCGCCCCGGAGCAGGTCCGCGCGATGCCCGTCCCGCCCGTACAGCCGATCGATCGTGATCTGGCAGTGATCCTGGATGAATCCACGCCCGTCGGGGACCTGCTTCGCCTCGTGCGAAGCACCGCCGGCGCGACGCTGGCATCGGCGCGCCTCTTCGACGAGTATCGCGGGCCGCAGGTCGGCGAGGGGCGGGTCTCCTACGCGATCGCGCTGCGCTTCCAGCCCGCGTCCGCCGATGACGAGCGTGGTGTTGCGAGATCGCTGGATCGCGTGCGAGGCGCGCTGAAACACCACCTGCGAGCGGAGATCCGCTGATCACCCTGTTCGGCGCACGGCGCGACTGCTAGGCTTCGCGGCATCGGGGTTGCCCGACCGATCGCGCAAGGAGGTATCGGTGGACGTTCTCACCAGGCTCGGTCCGATCGACCTGTTCATCGTGACGAGCCTTGCGCTGGGCGTGTTCGCCGGCTTCACCCAGGGGATGATCCGCTACGCCCTCAACAGCGTCGTGGTGATCGTCGCCTTCATCGTGGCGAGCCAGTTGCATGGACCGATCTTCGATCTGCTCGGCGCCTGGCAGGCATTCACTCCGGAACTGCGCGAACAACTGATCTTCCTGGTGCTATTCATCGGCCTCGTGGTGGGAGGGTGGTTCGCCGTGCGCGTCTTCTTCCACCGGACCCGCCTCCCCATCCCCCGGCAGCTCGACGAGATCGGCGGGGCGGCGCTTGGGCTTCTCTTCGCGGCACTCTCGATCGTGTTCACCCTCGTGGTCATGGACAGCTTCTTCCGGGTCGCCCCCGACGCGGTCGTAGAGTCCGCGGGACCGCTGACCGGCTTCTACCGTGCGATGGACGGATCGATCCTGGTGGACTTCTTCCGCGAGACCCTGATCCCCACCTTCGGGGCGCTGGCTCGTCCGTTCGTGCCTGAAGGGATCGCCGACCTCCTGATCGTGCCGTGAACGCGACGGCCACGGCCGCGGTGGCCGGGCCGACGGTCAGCCATACCCTGGTTGCGGACCACGGCTGGTTCGACCGCTCCGCGATCGCCGTGGCCCCGGACCTGCTCGGCATGCTCCTGGTGCACGATCATCCGGATGGACCGATCGTTGGCCGCATCGTCGAGGTTGAGGCATACCTGGGACCCGAGGATCTCGCCTCCCATGCGGCCCGCGGTCTCACTCCCCGCAATGCGTCGATGTTCGGGCCGCCCGGCCACCTGTACATCTATCTGATCTACGGCATCCATCACTGCGTCAACGTGGTGGTCGGACCCGGCCGAAAGCCCGAGGCGGTCCTCATCCGGGCAGCCGAGATCGTCGAGGGCGAGA
>JBDSIN010000089.1:0-2588 GCA_039917955.1 Candidatus Limnocylindria bacterium | reverse complement strand
TGGCCGAGCTGATGGAAGAGGAGGTCGACGACGTTGTCGGGCCGAAGGGCAAGCACGACCCTGAGCGCACCGCGGTGCGCCACGGCCGCGAGGCTGGTGAGGTCACGCTCGGCGGCCGGCGTGTGCCGGTCGAGCGGCCGCGGGTGCGCGCTGCCGATGGTCGTAGCGAGCTGCCGCTGCAGACGTATGCGCACTTCGCCGACCGGGATCCGCTGACGAAGGCGGTGCTGGAGCGGATGCTCGCCGGCGTCTCGACGCGCCGCTACCAGCGCATCCAGGAGCCGGTCGGTGAGACGGTCGAGGCCGGGGCGCGTTCGACCTCGAAGTCGGCGGTCAGCCGCCAGTTCGTCGCGCGCACGCGCGAGAACCTGGAGGCGCTGATGGGCCGCCGCCTTGACGACGTCAGGTTGGCGGTGTTGATGATCGATGGGATCGATCTGAAGGGCCGCACCAACGTGGTCGCGCTCGGGATCAGCACCGACGGGCTCAAGATCCCGCTCGGGCTCTGGGATGGCTCGACCGAGAACGCCGCCGTGGCGACGGCGCTCCTGAGCGACCTGGTCGACCGCGGCCTCGACGTTGAGCAGGGCGTGCTCTGCGTCCTCGACGGGGCGAAAGCGCTCAGGAAGGCGGTCCGCGACGTGCTCGGCCTCGACACACCGGTGCAGCGCTGTGTCCGTCACAAGGAGCGCAACGTCTGCGACCACCTGCCCGAGCGCGACCGCGCCGGCGTCAAGCAACGGCTCCGCTCGGCGTGGAAGCTCGACGAGCACGCTGTCGCGCTCGACCGCCTGCGAGCTCTCGCGAGCGAGCTCGAGCGCAGCCATCCCGGCGCCGCGGCCTCGCTGCGCGAGGGTCTCGAGGAAACGGTGACGCTGCAGCGGCTCGGGATCCGCGGCAGCCTGAAGACGACGCTCGCCTCGACCAACCCCTGCGAGTCGATGATCGAGTGCGTTCGCCGCACCAGCCGCAACGTCAAGCGTTGGCAGTCAGGCGAGATGGCGCTCCGCTGGACCGCCGCCGGCATGCTCGAAGCCGAACGCCAATTCCGGCGGATCATCGGCTACCGCGACCTCGCCACCCTCGCCATCGCGATCGAACGTGACCTCGCCCGCACGACCGTCCCGCCCCCCACCGAGGAGGCCGCTATCCTCGTCACCGCCTGACCATCACACCGGGACCGCCGTCACGAAGTTCCACGACGAACGGGACATCCTCTCGTCGGTCGCCGCTACCTCTCAGCCGAGTCGCTCGCGCTCCTCCTCGTCGACGAGGACGAGCACCACCCCGAGCGAGAGGAGGTGCGCGCCCTCCAACCAGCCTGAGCGTCCTCCGACGAGCGAAGAGCGTTACACCACTTCAGACGACTTGACTCGGATGACCACGGTCTTGTACAAGTCGTGCTTGGCCTGGGGACGGGGACTGGTGTTGCTCGTGACGGTTTCGGTCGCGCTATTCGTTGCGTCCTCGGCGGCTTCCGCCTCACAGCCCAAGAGAATCGCGGGTTACTGCGGCGAGAGCGGCGATCTCTGTTTCGGTGTGCTGAACCGGGACGGAGCAGTGTCGCTCGAGATCACCACGTTCGCGCGGTACTTCGACCGGTACATCCTTTGCGTGAAGCCGCCGCGCGGCCCGACCAGCTGTAGAAGCTTCCCGATCCACAAGAGCGGCCTCTTCTACGAGTCAAGGGTTCGCTGGCACCGCAACTTCCCCGCGCGCGGACGAGGCGCGTACCTTGTCACTTGGAAGTTGCGGGCGAACCCGCTCGGGCCCGCGCTGAAGTTCCGCCTTCCGCTGTTGTGAAGCACTCCGGGCAGAATAAGTGAAGCGCGCCCACACCGGCTGACTCGGCACGCCACTCGTCGTCGGGGTTCTCGCCGGGGCGAGGCACACGACGGCACTCCGAGCGGACGAGGATCTCGCGGTCAGCCGGGTGGTCAGCGTCGTGTCGCGACACCCGAGGGGACCCGGGCTCAGATCTCGCCTTGCGACACATCGCCGCGACCGACATGGCGGGCGCGGCTCACTGCCGCGGAGCTGAACGCCGGGACGCCGACCAGCAGAGCGAACCTCGAGGTCGGCATCCCGGCATCGACCCGGATCATCTCGAGGTCCTCGAAGGGCCCAGACGGTGCTCCGCGCTGCGCTTCCACACCCGCAGCTCGACGTGCACCTCACCGAGCGCCGTCTTCAACTCCTCGATCTCCTCCAGCAACGCGCGCTCGCGCGGATCGGGGCCGACCCGGCCGCCCTCCGCCAGGCCGGCCTTGCCGCCCTCGAGAAACTGCCGCTTCCAGGTGCTCACCGACTGCTCGCTCACCTTCCCGCGGCGAGCAGCCTCCGCCACGCTCATCTCTCCCGAGATGACCGAGAGAACGATCCGAAACTTGTCTTCAACAGGGAAAACAGGAGGACGTGCCACGGGTAGCTCCCTTCACGAGGAGCCCGACACTAACCCCCCTGCCAGATTCTGTGACGCGGGACAGAACGGCTCAACCCAAAAGTCCATGCGCCGGCCTGACCCTCTTCACAGCGCTGCGCGAGCTGCAACAGCTCGTCGCCTGTTGGACCGGCGCCTGCCCAACCTG
>JBDSIN010000088.1:0-4045 GCA_039917955.1 Candidatus Limnocylindria bacterium | reverse complement strand
TGGTCGGCCCAGGCCAAGATCAACCCGATCGTCATTGACCGCGCCTCCGGGATCCACTTCTGGGACCCCGACGGCAAGCGCTACATCGACTTCAACTCGCAGCTGATGAGCATCAACATCGGTCACGGCGACAAGCGCGTGGCCGATGCCATCGCCGAGCAGGCCCATAAGCTGGCCTTCGCTGCCCCACAGTTCGCGACCGAGGTCCGCGGCCGGCTGGGACAGCTCCTGGCCGAGATCACGCCGGGCGACCTGAATCGGTTCTTCTTCACCCTCGGCGGCGCCGAGGCCAACGAGAACGCGCTGCGCATGGCCCGCATGTACACCGGACGCCAGAAGGTGATGGCCTACCACCGCTCGTACCACGGCGCCACCGCCGGGGCGATCAGCGTCACCGGCGACCCGCGACGCTGGGCCAACGAGCCGGGCATCCCGGGCATCATCCGCGTGCTCGACCCGTGGCGCTGGGCGCGCAGCGAGGCGGAGCCGGTCGAGGAGCACCTCGCCTACATCGAAGAGGTGATGCAGTACGAGGGGCCGCACACCATCGCCGCCTTCATCATGGAGACGGTGACCGGCACGAACGGGATCCTGATCCCGCCCGACGGTTACCTCCAGGGGATCCGCGAGCTGTGCACGAAGTACGGCATCGTGATGATCGCCGACGAGGTGATGGCCGGCTTCGGCCGCACCGGGCGCTGGTTCGCCGTGGATCACTGGAACGTGGTCCCCGACCTGCTGACCATGGCCAAGGGGCTGACCAGCTCGTACATGCCGCTCGGCGCGGTGGCGATGAGCCCCAAGATCGCCGAGCACTTCAACGAGCGGGTCTACTTCGGCGGGCTCACCTACTCGTCGCACCCGATCAGCTGCGCCGCCGCCATCGCCGCGGTCAACGTCCTGCGCGACGACGATCTCGTTGGAAACGCCGCGCGCCTCGACCCGGTCATGAAGGAGCTGCTGGCAGGCCTGCAGGCTCGTCATCCGAGCGTGGGGACCGTCCGCAGCATCGGCCTGTTCGGGACCTTCGAGCTGGTGCGATCGCGCGAGACGATGGAGCCGATGGCGCCCTTCAACGGCACCTCGCCGGAGATGCAGGCGCTCGACGCGCGCCTGCGGGCCGACGGCCTGTACACCATGTTCCACTGGAACCAGGCCTTCACCAACCCGCCGCTGTGCATCACCGAGGATCAGCTGCGCGAAGGGTTCGCGATCATCGACCGGGCCCTCGACGCGACCGATGCGGCGATCGCCTGAGGTCATCCCGGCGGGCGAACCTCCGGGCCGATCGCGATTGGGGCGGGCACGGATCTACCTGCTCTTTCTCCTCGGGGTGCTGGTCACCTGGGAGGCGGCCAAATTCATCGGCGGCGACCCGTGGCGCTACTTCGGCTGGGAGTGGCACCCACCGCTGAAGTTCAACGTCCTCAACGACCAGGGCCTCCCGCACCTGTGGGACATCGTGGACACCATGATCGGGCCCTACCGGCGCAACGCCGATCAGTCGCTCTTCGTGCACTTGGGGATCAAGGCGCTCTACACCTGGCGCGAGGCGGCCATCGGCTTCGTGCTCGGCGGCGTGCTCGGCATGTCGCTGGCGGCGGCATTCGTGCACTCGCAGTTGCTGGAGCGTGCCTTCGTCCCCTACGTCGTGGCCAGCCAGACGATCCCCATCGTGGCCCTGGCGCCGATGATCGTCTTCTTTTTCGGCAACAACGTGATGAGCGTGGTGATCATCGCGACCTACCTGACCTTCTTCCCGGTGACCATCGCCATGATCCGCGGGCTGCGGTCGCCTGATCCCCGGGCACTGGAGCTGATGCGCTCGTTCGCAGCGTCTCGACGCACCATCCTCTGGAAGCTGCGGCTGCCCGCCTCGCTCCCCTACCTGTTCACCGCACTGAAGATCACCGCCACCGCCAGCATCGTGGGCGCAATCATCGGTGAGGGGCCGGGCGCCATCCAGGGCGGCCTGGGCTGGTCGATCATCGAGTTCAACCAGCAGTACGTGACCAACCCGTCCAAGTTGTGGAGCGCCATCTTCGTCGCCGCACTGCTGGGCGTGAGCTTCTACAGCCTCGTTCGCCTGGTCGAGCTGCGCGTCCTGCGCGGCCGGCCGGAGGCCGCCGCCGGATGACAGCAGACCAGATGAGCGACCAGCCCGTGGTCAGCCTTGCCGGGGTCGAGAAGGACTTCGCGCTGTCCGGCGGGGCGACCATGACCGCCCTGACGGGGATCGACCTGGATCTGCGGCGCGGCGAGTTCGTGTCGCTGATCGGTCCGTCCGGCTGCGGGAAGTCGACGCTGTTGCGGCTGATCGGCGACCTGACCCAGCCAACCGCGGGGTCGGTCAGCGTGAACGGCAAGCCGGCGCCGCAGGCGCGCCTCGACCGCGACTACGGGATGGTCTTCCAGGCCCCGGTGCTCTTCGACTGGCGGACCGTCGAGGAGAACGTGCGACTGCCCCTGGAGCTGACCGGACAGGAGCGCAGAGCGCGCGACGCCCGGGTCGCTGAGATGCTCGAGCTGGTGGAGCTGCCCGACTTCGCGCGGCACTACCCGTATCAGCTCTCGGGCGGGATGCAGCAGCGGGTGGCCATCGCGCGGGCGCTCACCTTCTCGCCGGCGATCCTGCTGATGGACGAGCCGTTCGGCGCATTGGACGAGATGACCCGCGAGCGGATGAACTCCGAGGTGCTGCGCATCTGGGAGCAGACCGGCATCACCGTCGTCTTCGTCACCCACTCGATCCCCGAGGCGGTCTTCCTGTCGAGCCGCGTGGTGGTGATGAGTGCCCGCCCGGGACGGATCACCCAGATCGTGGATATCGACCTGCCGCGTCCGCGCGGCCTCGAGACGCGCGAAAGTCGCCACTACTTCGAGATGGTGACCAAGGTGCGCGAGGCGCTGCGCGGCAGCGAGGAGAGCGGGGCGTCCGACGAGTTGCTCGCCTCGGTGGAGCGGGCCGAGGCGGAGGGCCTGATCGGGTGAGGCGGGCCATGGCGCTGCTGCGTCACAACGCCCCGGCGATCGTCGTCTTCGTGGGTGGCATCGCCCTATGGGAGGCCACCATCCGCGGCCTCTCGATCCGCGCCTTCATCCTGCCGGCGCCGTCCTCCATCGCGCGGGCGCTCGGCGAGAACTGGACCGCCGGCTACCAGATCCTGCCGGCGGCACAGGCCACCCTCCAGGAGGCCGGTGGGGGCCTGATCGCCGGCGCGCTGCTGGGGCTGGTCGTGGCCTTTGCGGTGGCCCGCTACCCGAGCGCACGGGACATCGTGCTGCCGATGGGGATCGCGGTGAACGCCATCCCGATCGTCGCCTTCGCGCCACTCGCCAACCAGTGGTTCGGTTCCCAGAGCGTCTACTCCAAGATGGCCATCTCGGCTGCGCTCGTCTTTTTTCCGATCATGATCAACGTGCTCCGCGGCCTGACTTCGGTGAGCGCCTCGTCCGTGGAGCTGATGCGCTCGTATGCCGCGGGGGAGATGGCGGTATTGGTCAAGCTGCGGGTGCCCAACGCGCTGCCGTTCTTCCTCACCGGCCTCAAGATCGGGACCACGCTGAGCCTCATCGGCGCGGTCGTGGGAGAGTATTTCGGGGGCCTGAACGTGGCCCTTGGCCGCGTGGTGGTGGAGAGCGCCAGCACTCTGTCGTTCGAGGTGACCTGGGCGGCCATCGTGGTCGTCTCGGTGGTGGGGATCGCCATGTACCTGGCCGTCCTCGCGGCGGAGCGGGTGCTCATCCCGTGGCATCCATCGGTCCGCGGCGAGCGGGTCGCGTAGGGCGCAGTTGATGCACCAAACCCTATCCCGCGCGACGACTCGCGCCTAGAATCACCGGAATCGGAGAGGGCGGCCCCCCCCACGGGCCGACGGAACAGTCGAGGAGTTGAGATGCATCGTTCCCATCGGTTCCTGGCCGTGGCCGGCGTGGCCATGCTCACCTTGGCCGCGTGCACCAGCCCGAGTGCGAGCACCGAGCCAAGCGGCAGCACCGAGCCAAGCGGCAGCACCGCCGAGAGCATGGCGCCGGCTGCGTCCGT
>JBDSIN010000087.1:0-9627 GCA_039917955.1 Candidatus Limnocylindria bacterium | reverse complement strand
CGTGAGTTCGCGTGGGAGCGAGCACCCGGGGCAGTCACCCTGGTGTTGCCGCACCCATCCGGCGCGTCGACCTGGTTGAACCGGCCCGAGCACGTCGAGCTGTGGCAGCGGGGGATCGGGCTGCTAGCTAGCCGCTGGGCCGCGCTGATGGAGCCTGTCGGGTGAACCGCGAGACCCGCATCGGGGTGGGCTTGATCGTTGCCCTGGGCGCGTTCGTCGCCTTCATGCTGACCGTCGGCTCGCTGGGGGATCCCAACGTGGAATTCCAGCTCCTGCCGGTGAGCGTGGTGCTCAACGACACGCAGTCGGCCGCGCGGCACGGCGACGCCGAGCTGCGGATCTCCGGGTGGTACGCCGAGCTCGACGGTGATTGCAGCGGGGACGACGGTGGCGCCGATGAGAGCGTCGCCTGGCTCCAGCGCGACTGCCCGCTTCGCGTCCTGCTGGCCGAGCAGCCGCCCGAGGATGTCACCCAGGCCGATCTGGCGCGACTCGGCCTTCGGCTCGCCGCTCCGACCGGCCGCCCGTTTCCGTCGCGTGCCGAGCCGGGAGGGCCGAACCTGCGTCTTCAGCAGCTGGTCTTCATCGGTCATTTCGACGACGCGGCCGCCGACCGATGCATCCCGGAGCGGACCGACCGATGCCGGAACACGTTCGTGGTGAGCGACTACGACGGGCTCGTTCGCTAGCCCCCTCCGGGCGCCGTAGGCGGCCCCCCGCAAATGGTGAGCGCTCTCCATCGCCCCGGGGGTTCCGGCACGCACAGTTTCGCCGCATCAGGGTATTGACAACCGGCGTATCCTGTGAGAGCGCTCTCACATCCGAACCCGGCTATGGTGGAGCGCGTGGGAGGTCGCATGAGCGAACCAGCGTTTCCCAGGCGAGCATCGACCCTTGAAGGGGTTGCCACTGAGGCCGGCGTCTCGCGAGCGACGGTGTCGCGGGTGGTCAACGGCGGCATCCGGGTCAGTCCAGTGACCCAGCGCGCCGTGGAGCGCGCCATCCAGCGTCTCGGATACACGCCCAATCGCGCAGCGCGTGCCCTGGTGACGCGGCGAACGGACTCCGTTGGGCTGGTCATTCCCGAGCCCACCTCGCACATCTTCGGAGACCCGTTCTTCTCGCGACTCGTTCGCGGGATCGCGGAGATCCTGGCGACTGGCGACCTGCAGCTCGTGCTGCTTACGCCGCAGTCAAAGGCCGACGAAGAGCGGCTGGCTCGCTACCTGACGGGAGGCCACCTGGACGGTGTCCTGCTGGTGTCGCTGCATGGTCAGGATGCGCTCCCCGGGTTCCTGCAGTCGCGAGGCATACCGGTCGTGGTCGGCGGCCGCCCGCCCGACGGTGTCGAGGTGAGTTTTGTGGACGTCGACAACGTGGATGGGGCGCGCAGCGCGGTCCGGCACCTCATCCGCGGTGGCCGCCGTCGAATCGCCACGCTTACCGGGCCGCTCGACATGGCCGTCGCCGCCGACCGACTGGAGGGATACCGCGCCGCTCTCGCTGAAGCAGGGATCCCGCTGGATCACGGCCTCGAGCTGAGCGGCGAGTTTGACCAGGAGCGGGCTCATGACCGGACCCGCGAGCTGCTCCGCCGGCACCCGGATGTGGACGCCATCTTCGCCGCCTCGGACCCGATGGCCGCGGGCGCCCTGCAGGCCCTGCGCCGAGCTGACCGCTCGGTGCCGACAGACGTGGCGATGGTTTCCTTCGACGACTCAGGGTTGGCTTCCTCAGCGGAGCCGCCAATGACCAGCGTTCGCCAGCCCATCGAGGAGATGGGCAGGGAGATGGCACGCCTGCTGACGCGCATGGTGACGTCCCGGGACCGCGTCGCACGGCGAGTGATTCTGGCCACCGAGCTGGTGGTCAGGGGCTCGAGCGGAGGCTAACGCTTACACGTCCCGGATTAGGCGGCTCGCCGCACGGAGGCACATATCGTGACCAGTCATTGGAATCGACAGACGAGGAACAGGAGGAGGGTCATGCGAAGATCTGAATGGGCGCCCTGGCGATTCGGGGCGCTCGCCACGATCGTCATGCTGGTGCTCGCCGCGTGCACGACACAGGCCAGCCCCAGCGCTTCAGGACCGGCCGGCGAATCGGAGAGCGCGGCGCCCTCCGCCGCGGTCGTCGACATCGAGTGGTTCGTCGGGCTCGGCACCGGCGAGAACGAGGAGCAGATCCCGGCCGAAGAGGCGGTCGTGGCCGCCTTCAACGCCGCCAATCCGAACATTCTTCTGACGCTGACCGTGGTTGACAACACCGAGGCGGCTGACACCCTCGCGACTCGCATCGCGGCGGGAGACGCCCCGGACATCATTGGCCCGATCGGCATCCGCGGGCTGCAGTCGTTCGGCGAACAGCTGCTCGACCTGCAGCCGTACATCGACAGCTCTGGAGTCGATCTCTCCGAGATTGACCAGTCGCTGATCGATGTGTACCAGCTGGACGGGAAGCAGATCGGCATCCCGATGGCGGTCTACTCCTCGTTCTTCTACTACAACAAGAGCCTCTTCGACGAGGCCGGACTGTCCTATCCGCCGCACGAGGTCGGCGAGCAGTACGAGGGCGAGGATTGGACCTGGGCGACCGTCCGCGACCTGGCGATGCAGCTCACGGTTGATGCGGACGGCAACGATGCCACCAACGCCGCATTCGACCCGGACAACATCGTCCAGTTCGGACTCGACGCGCAGTTCACCGAGAACGACGCCCGCGCCTGGTCCACCATCTTCGGTGGATCCGGGTCAGCCCTTGCCGCTGACGGGACCACCGCCCAGTGGCCGGAGAACTGGCGGGACGGTCTGAAGTTCTTCTACGACGGCATCTGGGTGGATCACTTCATCCCGAATGGAACCGCTGTTCAGGGCCTGGCGGATGGCAACACGTTCCAGTCCGGGCAGGTGGCGATGGACGTCGTCCACCAGTGGTACACCTGCTGCGTCTACCCCGGAGAGGGTGATCCGGCTGTCACCGATTGGGACATCGCGGTCCTGCCGGTTGGCCCGGATGGGAATATCACCTCCAAGCTGCATGCCGACACGATCGGCATCATGGACAGCACCGAGAATCCCGATGCAGCATTCGAGGCGCTCACGTTCCTGGCCAAGTCCCCGGAGCTGATCCAGACCTGGGGCGCAATGCCGGCGATCGAAAGCCAGCGGGCGGACTTCTTCGCCGGGCTGGAGGAGCGGTTCGCGCCGCTCGTGATTGACTGGAACGTCTCGACGCTCATGCTTGGGTACCCCGACAATCCGAGCCACGAGGCCTACATGCCGAACTTCCAGGAGGCAGACTCGGCGAACAAGGACCTCGGCTCACGGCTGTGGAACACCGCCGGTCTCGATATTGACGCAGAGCTCGACGCACAGGTCGAGCTGCTGCAGGGGATCTTCGACGAGGCCCCATAGGCAATCGTGACAATCGTTGGGGGCGGCCGCAGCGCCGCCCCCAACGCGAACCACTCAGGATTCAACACCGGACCATCGGACTGAGGCGAGGCCCCAATGGCGCTGACGCCAGGATCGACCGGACAGGCGGTCGCCGAAATGCCAAAGCCGCGACGATCGACCACCTACTCGGGCCGTGAATGGCGCACCGGGCTGCTCTTCGTGGGCCCGTGGATCATCGGCTTCTTCGTCTTCTCGGCGCTCCCGATGATCGCGTCGCTCGTCCTCTCGCTGACGGACTTCGATCCGCGCCAGCCCGACGAGATCCAGTTCATCGGCCTCGCCAACTACGCCCGCATGCTCCATGACCCGATCCTGCTCGAGTCGATATGGGTCACCGTGCGGTTCGCCCTCATGGTGGTACCGCTCTCCCTGGCCTTCGCGCTGGCCGTTGCATTGCTCATCAACAGCACGCTTCTGGCCGGCCGCAACGTCTTCCGGACGCTCTTCTACATTCCAATGCAGATCCCGATCGTCGCCAGCACCGTGGTCTGGATCGGCGTCCTCCACGCGAATAATGGATGGCTCAACAAGGCGCTCGAGGCGGCGGGCATTCCCGGGCCGAACTGGCTGCAGAGTCCTACCTGGGTCGGCCCGGCACTGGTGATCATGGGGCTGTGGGGGATCGGCAACATGATGCTCATCTTCCTGGCAGGCCTGCAGGGCGTCCCCACCGAGCTGTACGACGCGGCCAAGGTCGACGGCGCCGGCCCATGGTCCAGCTTCCGGAACGTCACGTTGCCGATGATCTCGCCCGTCCTCTTCTACAACCTGATCATCGCGCTGATCGCGACCTTCCAGTACTTCACGCAGGCCTACGTCATCAGCAACGGTCGCGGCGACCCCGACCGGGCCACCCTGTTCTTCAACCTCCAACTGTACCGCGAGGCGTTCGGCTTCTTCCACATGGGCTACGCCTCCGCCCTCGCCTGGCTGCTGTTCGTGATCGTGCTCGGCCTGACGATCATCCTCTTCCGGACGGCCGGCTCGTGGGTCTACGAAGGGGCTGACCGATGACCGCCATCCGCGCCCGCCTGGGGCGACGGACGGTCGACGGTATGCCGATGCGCCGCGACACCCGGCGCTTTGCCGCGGTATCGGGCATGACGCTGTTGGCGATCACCCTTGTTTCGGCGTTCCTGATGCCGCTCGCCTACATGTTCGCCACCGCCTTCAAGGACCAGAGCCAGCTCAACACGGTCGGGGCCCCGCTCTATCCGGCCGCGCCAGATACGTTCGAGTACGAGGGCGAGGTATACAACGTCTACGACGTCCCGACTCCCGATGGAGCCGTTCACGCCTGGGCGCTCATCGACCCCCATCGGGAGGAAAGCACCTTCATCGATCCCGCCGACCCGGACGCGGGGCCGATCGAATGGGCGGGGCGCTGGCGAACGCTCCAGCAGCATTGGACGTTCAGCCTGCGGTTCGAGAACTTCGCCGCCGCCTGGGAGACGATCAGCTTCCCGCGCCTCTTCTTCAACACGTTCGCGATCGCGGCACTGTCGACGCTCGGGGCCGTGGCATCCGCGATCTGCGTCGCCTACGGCTTCAGCCGATTCCGCTTCCCCGGCCGCAACGGGCTCTTCCTGCTGATGCTGGCGACGATCATCCTGCCCTTCCAGGTGACGCTCATCCCGAGCTATGCGGTCTATCTGTCGATGGGCTGGGTGGGCACGTGGCTGCCGCTCATCGTCCCGCACTTCTTCGCCAACGCGTACAACGTCTTCCTGCTGCGGCAGTACTTCCTGACGATCCCGCGCGACCTGGACGAAGCGGCGATGATCGATGGCGCCGGCCCGTTCAGGATCCTGCGCTCGGTGATCATTCCGCAGGCGATCCCGGCGATCGTGGCCGTGACACTGTTCCACTTCTTCTGGGCCTGGAACGACTACTTCCTGCCACTCATCTACCTGCAGGGCAAGCCTGACCTCCAGCCGCTCGCCGTCGGCCTGGCCCGCTTCAACGCCCTCTACTCGCAGGAGCCGACGCTCATCCAGGCGGCAGCGATCATGGCCATGGCGTTGCCCGTTGTGGTCTTCTTCTTCGCGCAGCGCGCGTTCATGCGAGGCGTGGTCTTCCGGGGAGTCGAGAAGTAGTCAGCGCCGCCACGTGCATTACGGGAGAGGGCATGCGATACGGTCACTTTGATGACAAGCAGCGGGAGTACGTCATCACGCGGCCTGATACGCCGCTGCCGTGGATCAACTACCTCGGCGCGGATGAGTTTGTCGGCATCATCTCGAACACCGGCGGCGGCTACGCCTTCTACCGGGACGCGCGGCTCAGGCGCCTGACGCGATACCGATACAACAACGCCCCGCTCGACGCCGGGGGGCGCTACCTGTACGTCCGGGACGACGCGAGCGGCCAGTTCTGGAGTCCAAGCTGGCAGCCGGCGCAGCGGGATCTGGAGGAGTACAGCTGCCGGCACGGCCTGGGCTACACGATCATCGGCTCGCGGTACGCCGGCATCCGGGCCGAGACCCTCTACCTGGTGCCGCTCGGCGACCCGCTTGAAGTGTGGCGTGTGCGGCTGACCAACGAACGCGCGGACGCGGCACACCTGTCGCTCTTCGGCGCGGTCGAGTTCTGTCTGTGGGACGCAAACGGGGACGCGACGAACTTCCAGCGCAACTACTCGATCGGTGAGGTGGAGGTCGCCGACGGCGTGATCTACCACAAGACCGAGTACCGCGAGCGGCGCGACCACTTTGCCTACTTCGCGGTGTCCGAGCCCGGCTCCGGCTGGGACACGCAGCGTGACGCCTTTCTCGGCCCCTATCGCGGCTGGGACCGCCCACTTGTGGTCGAGCGCGGAGCGACCACCGCCTCGGTTGCGCACGGGTGGCAGCCCATCGGTGCGCACCAGGTGACGCTGACCCTGGCCCCCGGCGAGACGCGCGAGGTGAATTTCCTGCTCGGCTACGGCGAGAACCCGGCGGACCGCAAGTTCGACCCGCCGGGGTCGCAGACGATCGACAAGCGCGGCGTCCGCTCCGTGATCGAGCGCTACCTCGACCCCGCGGCGGTCGGCCGGGCCCTCGAGGAGCTGCGTGACCAGCGGCGTGACCTGCTCGGCGCGCTGCAGGTCGAGACCGGCAACCTCCACCTCGACCGGATGGTCAACACCTGGAACGCGTATCAGTGCATGGTGACGTTCAACCTGTCGCGCTCCGCGTCTCTCTTCGAGTCGGGCACGGGACGCGGCATCGGCTTCCGCGACGCGAACCAGGACCTGCTCGGCATCGTGCACATGGAGCCCCAGCGGGCCCGCGAGCGCCTGCTCGACCTCGCGGCGACCCAGCTACCGTCAGGTGGCGCCTACCACCAGTACCAGCCGCTCACCAAGCGCGGCAACGATGCCATCGGCTCCGGTTTCAACGACGATCCTGCCTGGCTGGTCCTGGCGACCGCTGCCTACCTGAAGGAGACCGGCGACCTCGGCATCCTCGACGAGGCGGTGCCATACGAGCAGATGCCCGGCTCCGGGGAGTCGCTCTACGGACACCTGCGGCGCGCCATCGGCTACACCATCGACCGGCTCGGGCCGCACGGGCTGCCGCTTATCGGCCGAGCAGACTGGAACGACTGTCTCAACCTAAACGCGTTCTCAGAGACGCCCGGCGAATCGTTCCAGACCACCCAGAACCGCGAAGGCGGCGCGGCCGAATCGGTCTTCATCGCGGGGCTCTTCATACTCGCCGCGCGCGAGATGGCGACGATCGCGGAGCGACACGGCGACGAGGCCGAAGCCGAGCGCTGCCGGTCGGCGACGCAGCACATGACCGCCGCCGTCGACGCTCACGGCTGGGACGGCGCGTGGTTCCGGCGCGCGTACGACTACTTTGGTCGCCCGGTCGGCTCCGCCGAGAACGAGGAGGGCCAGATCTTCATCGAGCCACAGGGGATCTGCATCATGGCCGGCATCGGCGTCGAGGATGGGCGGGCTGCCCGGGCGCTCGCATCGGTCCGGGAGCGGCTCGCAACGCCACACGGGATCATGCTCCTTCAGCCAGCCTTCTCGCGCTATGACCTCGGTATCGGCGAGATCTCGTCATACCCGCCCGGCTACAAGGAGAACGCCGGGGTCTTCTGCCACACCAATCCGTGGATGACGATCGCCGAGACCGTCGTTGGCAACGCCGAGGCAGCGCTCGACTACTACCTCCGCATCAACCCGTCGGCGCGCGAGGCGGTCTCCGAGCTCCACCGCTGCGAGCCGTATGTCTACGCCCAGATGATCGCCGGCAGGGACGCGCCGACGCACGGCGAGGCGAAGAACTCGTGGCTCACCGGCACGGCAGCCTGGAGCTTTGTCGCGGCCACCCAGTGGATCCTGGGCATCCGTCCCGAGCATGACGGCCTGCGGGTCGATCCGTGCCTGCCGGTTGCCTGGGGCGACGTGAGCGTCACCCGCCGCTTCCGCGGGAGCACGTACCGCATCGTTGTGCACAAGCCACCGGGGGCCGCCAGCCGCGTTAGCCGGCTGCTCGTTGATGGCCGGCCGATCGAGGGCAGCCTCGTGCCGCTTCCGTCGCTGCCGGGCTCGGAGATCACCGTGGAGGCCTTCATCGACCGATGACCAGCCACACCGATGAGGCCAAACCCATTCGCGCCCCGGCCCTCGAGGCGGGGGAGCTGGCGCGCCGCTTCCCGCCTGGATTCCTCTGGGGAGCCGCCACGTCCGCGTACCAGGTCGAGGGCGCCGTCAACGAGGGCGGTCGCGGCCCATCGATCTGGGACACGTTCAGCCACACCGCGGGGATGACCGCGGGCGGCGGCACCGGCGACGTCGCGACCGATCACTACCATCGCCTCGCCGAGGACCTCGACCTGATGGCCTCGCTCGGCCTGAGTGCGTACCGCTTCAGCGTCGCCTGGCCACGGATCCAGCCCACGGGCACGGGAGCGGCGAACGACGCAGGCCTCGACTTCTACGACCGGCTCGTCGACGGGCTCGTGGAGCGCGGCATCGAGCCATGGCTGACCCTCTACCACTGGGACCTGCCCCAGGCGCTCGAGGACCGCGGCGGCTGGCCATGGCGCGGCGTCGTCGACGCGTTCGGCGAGTACGCAGGCACGGTCGCAGCTCGGCTGGGCGACCGCGTCACCCGCTGGGTAACATTGAACGAGCCGCAGATCGTGGCGACCCACGGCTATGGACAAGGCGTCCACGCGCCAGGCAGGCGCAACTGGCGGGACGCACTGTGGGCTGCCCATCATCTGCACCTCGCCCATCGCTCGGCCAGCGCCGCGATCCGGAGCGAGGCTCCGCGGGCGAGCGTGGGCATCGCCTTCAACCTGGCCCCGGTGACGGCCGCCAGCGACCATCCCGCGGACCAGGCCGCGGCCGCCCGGCGCGACTCGGCCCTCAACCGCTGGTACCTCGACCCTGCCTTCGGGCTGGGCTACCCGGCCGAGCTGGTGAGCCACTATGGCTCGTTTCTGGAGGGCCTTGACCTGGCCGAGCTGGACGGCCCGGCCCCAGCGCTCGACTTCGTCGGGGTCAACTACTACGCGCGTGAGATCGTGCGCGCCGGGATGCCTGCCGATCACGACCCGACCGGAACGGTCTCCGCCGAATCGCAACTGGCGGTCACCGGCCTGGGTTGGGAGATCTACCCGGACGGCCTGCGGGAGGTTCTCGAGCGCATCGCACGCGACTACCACCCGCCGGCCGTTGTCGTCACCGAGAATGGTGCCGGGTACCAGGACGTCGTCGCGCCCGACGGCTCAGTCAATGACAGCGAGCGGCGGGCATACTTGGCGAGTCACATCGCCGCCGCCGCGGACGCGATCGAGGGGGGTGTCCCGCTGATCGGGTATTTCGCCTGGTCGCTGCTCGACAACTTCGAGTGGCAGCGCGGCTACGCGGCACGGTTCGGCATCGTCCGTGTCGACTACGCGACCCAGCGGCGGACCGTGAAAGCCAGCGGCCGCTGGTACGCTGACCTGGTCGCCGCGGCTCGATAGCCGACGGAATCGGCGTCACCGGTGGCACGCCAAACCGAACAGGTGTTCGCAGCGGTCTGATATCATCCGGCCGATGCCCTCCGATCGGATCGTCGTGCGCGGAGCGCGCGAGCACAACCTCAAGAACATCGACGTGGAGATGCCGCGCGACCGCCTGATCGTGATCACCGGGCTGTCGGGAAGCGGCAAGAGCAGCCTC
>JBDSIN010000086.1:0-6710 GCA_039917955.1 Candidatus Limnocylindria bacterium | reverse complement strand
CAGATCGCCGGCGGCGTGCTGATCGTGGCTGCCGGCGTGCTCCTCCAGCTGCGTCCGCGCGGGGCCGTAGCCGAGCACGAGGCGGTGGTCGTCAGCGACGCGCCGGGGGAAGCCTAGGCGAGCAGGCCTGGCAATTCGGCCAGCGAGGCGATCACGGTGGTCCCTTCCAGCGGCGTGTCGCGCCGCGAGCGCCATTCGGGGCGGAGCAGCAGGACCCCGTGCATCCCCGCTGATCGCGCTCCCTCCACGTCGCCCCAGTGCGAGTCACCCACCATCACGGCGTCCTTGGGCTCGACGCCGACCGTCGCCGCCGCCAGGGCGTAGAAGGCGGGATCGGGCTTGGCGAGCCCCACGGCGCCCGATGCGAGCACGAAGTCCAGGTAGGGATCCAGCCCCACCGCGGTGATGATCGGGCGCAGGTTCGAGCCCCAGTCCGAGACGATCCCCATTCGGAGCCTGCCGCCGTGCTGGTCGCGCAGCGCGTCGAGCGTGGGCAGCACGTCGGGGTAGAGCTCCCAGGAATCGGGGGCGTACTGGGCGGCGAGGATCAGATCGATGAGGCGCTCTCGCAGGTCGCCGAGGCCCAGCTCGCCCAGCATCAGCCCGTGGTACCGGCGCCAGACCTCGTCGATCCGCGCGTCGTCGCCCCAGATCCGGTTGCCGGGTCGGTGGTACTCGCTCCAGAACCAGCGGTCGGCGGCCTCCCAGGCGCTGTGCACCTGCGCCTGTGTAACGCGGTGCCCATGCTCCGCCAGCACGTCACGGAGCGCGTCACCCAGGGTGCGGCGCGGGGCGAGCAGGGTAAAGCCGGCGTCGAGGCACAGCAGTCGGTAGCGCATCGGGGACCTACGGTAGCGCAGCCGCCCCGAGTGAGAGTTCAGGTCATCTGAACAGTTGCGCGCTACCCTGCCAGGGTGGCCGACCTACTGACCGATGCGCACGCGCTGGCCCACGTGCGAGCGGCGCTCCTGGCCTGGTACGCGGCCGATCACCGCGACTTCCCGTGGCGCCGCACCACCGATCCGTACGCGGTGCTGGTCAGCGAGGTGATGCTCCAGCAGACCCAGGCTTCGCGGGTCGCGGAGCGATTCCCGGCCTTCATGCGGCACTTCCCGACCGCCGAGGCGCTTGCCTCAGCCAGCGAGGCACGGGTCCTGGCTGCGTGGTCGGGGCTCGGCTACAACCGGCGGGCGCTGGCTCTGCGGCGCGCCGCGACCGAGGTCATCGCCCACGGCTGGCCTCGTGACGTCGCCGCACTGGAGCGGCTCCCCGGCGTCGGTCCGTACACGGCGCGCGCCGTCGCCAGCCTGGCCTTCGCAGAGCCGCTCGGCGTGGTCGACACGAATGTCCGTCGCTGGCTCGTCCGCCGCTTCGGCCTCGAACCAACCGCACGGCCGTGGGATCTCCAGCGGCTGGCCGATGCGCTGGCCACCGCAGGAAGCCGCGCGGACGCCGCAGCCTGGACCCACGCCACCATGGAGTTCGGCGCCGGCATCTGCTCCCGGACGGCGCACTGCAACGTTTGCCCGATCTCGGACGGTTGCCCATCGCGCGGCGTCGCCGCCGCCATGCCGGTCCCTCGCCAACCTGCCTTCGCCGGCTCAGATCGCGAACGGCGGGGCGCGCTGCTGCGAGCCCTGTCCGCCGCGCCGCACCACGTGCTCAGCGTGGCCGCTGTCCAGGCCGTCGTCGGCCATGGATGGTATCCGCGAATCGTGGCCGGACTCGAGCGCGACGGGCTCATTCATCGGTCCGGAGGCCGGCTGCATCTCGGCGGGCGGCCGGAGCCGCCCGCTACAATCGGTCCATGACCTCCACCACGGCGGGCCTCAAGGTCCGCGAGGGCGACCAGATGCCGTCGGTCGGGCTGCGCGCCAGCGATGGCTACCTGATGAACCTGCGCTCGTACGTCGGCCGGCAGCCATCGATGTTCCTCTTCTTCGCCGGCCCCTCGCTGACCGGGGCCGCGCGAGAGCGTGGCGACGCGATCGCACTGGCATTCAAGGAGGCGTGCCCGCGGCTCGGCGCAGCCGGGGTGGCCGTCGTCGGCGTAACGACCGATTCCGAGCGTCAGCAGGCGGCGTACATCGCCGAGCTTGAGCTCCCCTACCCGCTGTTCTGCGACGAGCGTCGTTCGGCGGTTGAGCTGCTCGGCATCCCAACCACCGTCGAGGGGGGCAACATCAACGCCGAGCCGATCGCCTTTGCGGTCGGCCCCGACGGGACGATCCTCGACATCGTCGAGCGGGTCGAGGCGCGAGGGCTGGTGGCCCGCCTGCTCGAGGCGATCCACCCGCCGGTCTAGACCGATGCTCGCCGTTCGCAGTCACGCCGCTGGAGAGCCTCTGCGCATCGAGGAGGTCCCCGTCCCGGAGCCGACCGCGTCCGAGATCCGCGTCCGCGTCGCCGGCTGCGGCGTGTGCCACACCGATCTGCATATCGCGAGGACCTCGCGGATTCGCGTCGAGCGTCCCGTCACCCTGGGCCACGAGATCGCCGGGTGGATCGATGCCAGCGGGCCAGACGCCACCGCTGAGCTCCGCCGCGCTCGACTCCATCCGGGCGACCCGGTGCTCGTCTTCGGTGGGTGGGGCTGCGGTGCGTGCGGACAGTGCGCTGCTGGCGAAGAACAGCGCTGCGATCGCTCCCGCTCACCCGGCTTCCAGGTCGACGGCGGGTACGCTGAATACCTGCTCGTCCCGCACGCGCGCCACCTGGTGGCACTCGGCCAACTCGACCCGCTCGAGGCGGCCCCCCTGGCCGATGCGGGCGTCACGCCCTGGCGTGCGGTCCAGCGCGCAACCGCCTGGTTGCAGCCCGGAACCCGGGTCCTGCTGATCGGCCTCGGCGGGCTGGGGCAGTTCGCGCTCCAATACCTGCGTCGCCTGCCCGAACTGACCATCGCCGTGCGGGAACTGAGTCCAGACAAGCTGGTCATTGCCGATCAGCTCGGGGCTGACCTCGGGATCCTGGATGGCGAGGAGGAGCTCGTCGAGCTCGGACTTGGCGGGCCGGCCGACGTGGTATTCGACTTTGTCGGCGATGACCAGACGATCGACTACGCGGTGCGCAACGTTGCACCCGGCGGCCTCGTCTCGCTGGTCGGCGAGGCGGGCGGCCTCTTCGAGTTCGGCTTTGACCGCGTCCCCGTCGAGGCGAGCCTGCAGACCACGGCCTGGGGTTCGCTGGCCGACCTGCGCGAGGTGGTGCGGCTGGCAAAGCGCGGCCGGATTCGCTGGACGGTGGAGCGGATGCCTCTGGCCGCCGCGGCGGAAGCGCACGACCGACTCGCCGAGGGTCGCGTCGCGGGCCGAATCGTGCTGACTCCGGGCAGCTAGGGCGCGGGCTCGACCGTCAGCCGGTCCACACGTCGATCAGGCGCTCCGTCTGGTCTACCAACAGGGTGGCCCCTTTCTGCTCGTACAGTGCTGTAGCCTCGCGGGCCGCGGCCAACGCCTCATCGACCTTCCCAGCCTGCCAAAGCACGTGAGCGAGGTGGACGAGAGCCTCGCCGTGGTGAACGAGATAGTCCGTCCGGGCCATGATCTCGACTGCCTCGCGCGCGAGCGCCTCAGCCCCGTCGTCGTCGCCTCGTCGCGATAGCACCCGCGCCTGGAGTGCTCGCCCGCCGGCCTGCGACACGACGTCGTCGGTCGATGAAGTGTCACGCGCGATCGTCCCGAATCGCCACGCCTCGTCGTCTTCGTCCAGATGGAGCAGCACCTCACCCACGGCACCCGCGATCGTCGAGGCGAATGCCCGGTCCCCCGTCGCGATCATGGCCTCGTACGACTCCCGCGTCAGACGAACAGCCTCGGCAGGGTTGCCCTCGCGGTACTCGATCTCACCCTGGGCCCCCATTGCTGTTGCCACGAGGTGTCGATTGCCGACATCCTCAGCTGAGGCTCGGCCCCGGGCAGCAAGCTCTCGGGCTTCCGCGAACCGCCCCTGGAGAGCCCGCAGACGACCGATGCCGAGGTAGCCGCCGTCTGCATGCCTCGCCCCTGCAGCTCGGTCGATCGATGCCTGGATCCAGGCGATCGCCTGCTCCACCGGAGTCGGGCCAAAGACCAATGACGCGCCGGCGCTGGCCTGAGCCTCGCGCTGCCAGAGCTCATCCCCATCGCCGAGCTCGACCAGGGCTCGACCTCGCCGCGCCGCCTCGCCGGCCCGGCCCATGGCAAACAGGGTGAACGCGGCCCAGGCCTGTGCCAGGCGCGCACCGGCCTCGTCACCGACCCGCGTCAGGATGTCGGCCAGCCGCTCGATTTCGCTTAGCGTTTCCGACATCTCGGTCGACCGCGTCGATGCGTGAAGCATTGCCAGGACCAGCGCGGCACGTGCGCTCGCTCCCTCGTCGCCGGCGCGATCCGCCTCGCCTATGGCATCGGTCAGGATCCGTTCGGAGCGTGGCCCATCGCCAACGGCGAGGGCTAAGCCGAGGGTGCTAAGCACCCTTCGCCGTCGCGGCAGGTCCACTGGCAACAGCTCGACCGCCCGACTGAGCAGGTCGACGGTGGCGGCGACGTCGGCGCGGGCCTCGGCCCGCTCCCCGGCATCCGCCAGCAGGGTGCCGGCCCGCAGCGCCAGCTCCTGTGCGTGGGCGTCGGGTGGACCGAGTTCGGCCCGGTAGCGATAGGCCTGCTCGAGGTGGTAGGCGACGATCTCGTCGTACTCGGCTCGCCGGTCGACCGCCACCCGCTCCAGCCAGGCCGCGAACCGCTCATGCAACTCAGAGCGGGTCTGCTTGGCCAGGGCCTGGTAGGCCGCGTCGCGGATCAGCAGGTGCCGGAACCGATACGCCTCCTCGCCCACGAACGAGGCCTGATCGGGTCGCAGCAACTCCATCCGCATCAGGTTTGCCAGCCGCTCCCGCACCTGCGGCCGCATGAGCTCGGGGGCCAGCTCGGTGACGGCGCCGCGATGGAACACCTTGCCCTCCACCGAGGCCCGCTCGATGACCGCGCGCTCCTCGCTCCCGAGCCCGTCCAGCCGGGCGGCCAGCAGAGCCTGGATGGTGGGAGGCAGGGCAAGCCGGCCCAGGTCCCCATGCGAGGCCCAGACATCGCCCGAGTGCACCAGGAAGCCGTCGTCGATCAGCTTGCCAAGCAACTCCTCGACAAACAGCGGGTTCCCCTCGGCGGCGTGGCTGATGTGGGCCCGAAACTCGGCGGGCAGGTCGGCGCGGCCCAGCAGGCTGGCGACCAGCTCCTCGCTCTCGAACTCAGACAGCGGCTCGAGCTGCATGGTCGTCACCCAGCGTTTGCCGCCGCTCCACGTCGGGCGCTTCTCGAGCAGCTCCGGGCGGGCCATGGCGATCAGCAGGATGGGGGCGTCGCGGGTCCAGTCGGCCATGTGCTCGACGAGGTCGAGGAAGGTCGACTCCCCCCAATGGATGTCGTCGAGCACCAGGATCAGCGGCCGCTGCCGGGCCAGGGCCTCGAAGGTCTTGCGGATGGCCCAGAACATCTCGTCGGGGGCCGGCGGGCTGTCGGCAATGCCCAGCAGGGCGCCAATGATGGGCGCCACCCGATCGGCCTCCGGCTCGTCGGCCAGCACCTGGCGCAAGCGCGCGATCGCCGCCTCCGGGACCTCGTCCTCCGCGATGCCGATGCCGCTGCGGATGGCCTCGATGACGGGCCAGTAGGTGAGGCCATGCCCGTAGGCCAGGCATCGACCAGAGGCGACCTGGGCCTGCTCGCCCAGCGAACCGATGAACTCGTCGACGACCCGCGACTTGCCGACTCCGGCCGCGCCCAGGATGGTGAACAGGTGACAGATCCGCTCCTCGACCGCCTCGTGGAACGCGTCGTCCATCAGGCGCAGCGGCCGGCGACGCCCGACCAGCGGGGCCTCCGACGGCCGGGCGCGTCTCCCCACGGCGTCTGACACGCCGGTGAGGCGCCAGGCGGGAACCGGCTCTGACTTTCCTTTCAGCGAGAGCGGCTGCATGGCCTCGGTCAGCACCGCCGCGCGGACCAGGGCGTAGGTGTCGGCGCCCAGCAGGATCTCTCCCGGCGCGGCCGCCGCTTCCAGGCGCGCCGCCACGTTCACCGCGTCGCCGGTCACCATGCGCTGGCCGGACACGCCGTCCCCGGCCACGACCTCGCCGGTGTTGATCCCCATCCGCCATTCGACCGTGGCGCCCCGCTCGGCCTCGATCTCGGCCTCCAGCCCGGCCAGCCGGCCGCGGATCTCCACCCCGGCGCGACAGGCGCGCAGCGCGTCGTCCTCGTGCACCACCGGGACGCCGAAGACGGCCATCACCGCATCCCCGATGAACTTCTCCACCACACCGCCGTGGAACTCGATCACCTCGCGCATCACGTCGAAGTAGCGGGTCATCAGACCTCGCAGCGACTCGGGGTCGATCCGCTCGCCCAGCGCGGTCGACGAGGTCGCGTCGCAGAACAGGACGGTGACCGTCTTGCGCGTTTCGGCGGCGGGAGCGGTCGCGGCTTCGATGGGAGCCGCACACCCGTTGCAGAAGCGCGCCCCGGCTGGGTTCGTCGCGCCGCACGAAGGGCAGATGGCCGGTGTCGTCACGCGCGCAGCCGTTCCAGTGCCGCCTCAATGCGGGCCCGTGACTGATCGCGACCAAGCAGCTCCATGGAGCCGAAGAGCGGCGGCGAGACCATTCGCCCGGTGATGGCCACCCGGATCGGACGGAAGAAGTCGCCGGCCTTCCAGCCGTGGGAATCCGCGGCGGC
>JBDSIN010000085.1:0-32503 GCA_039917955.1 Candidatus Limnocylindria bacterium | reverse complement strand
GAGCAGTTCGGCGAGGCGCGGGATCGCATCCACATGGGTGGGGCCCAGGAAGGCCAGGCTCACGTGCCAGCCCTCGGGCTCGGTCCAGCGCAGCGCATCGTGTGCGATCGGCAGCGTCGCCCGGAGTGCCTCGACGGTGGTGCGCAGCTCGTGGCGCAGCTCGTCCCCGATCGGGACGCCCACAAAGCACCGCCAGGACCGATCAGGCATGCGAAGGCACCGCCGCTCGCTCGTCAACGATCGGAAGCAGCTCGGCCAGCGACCGAATCAACCGGGCTCCATCGGGTACCTCGGCGGCGGTGAATCGTTCGTGGCGGTCGATCAGCACGGGGCTGATTCCCACGCCCAGAGCTCCATGGACGTCGGCATCGAGGTGGTCTCCGACGTGGATCACCTCGTTGGGCGCGCAATGGGCCTCGCGCAGTGCCCACTGGAAGATCTCCGGATTCGGCTTCTCGAAGCCGATCCGTGCACTCGCCGCAATGAAGTCGAAGTGGCGCACCAGGTTGAGGGAGTGCATCAGCTCTGGCAGCTGCCAGACCCAGTTGCTGACCGCGCCGATGACGAGGCCGCGGTCGCAGAGCGCGTCGAGCGCCGGGAGCACGTCGGGAAAGATGTGCCAGTGGCTGGTCACCAGGAACAGCTCCGACAGGCGACGGAAGAACGCCTCCGGCATCGGTCCGATCCCCAGCTCGGTGAGGGCAAGCTGGTCGATCTCCATCGTCCGCGCGAACGAGGTCTCCTCGGTCGGCTCGAATCCATCGGAGAAGCCCCAGCCTCCATGGTGGTAGGCGCGTCGCAGGGCTCCGCGCAGATCATCGATCTCCACGTGCATGCCGTACTCCTCGAAGGCGATGGCGTACACATGTTCCCACGACGGATTCGGGCGCAACACCGTGTCACCGATGTCCAGGAAGACGGCACGCAGGGGCTGCATCGGTGTGAGGTCAGGCACAGGCGAAGCCTACTGCGTCAGACCGATGCGCGCGCCACGGCGCGCTGGGGCCGCGGTCAGGCAGCGCTCGTGCTCATCCTGCCCAGGATCTGGTAGATCTCGGTCCGGTAGCGGAGGCCCGATGAGTGCCGCGACAACCACCGCAGGTAGTCGGGGTCCTGGCGAGCGAGATCACGCAGTGTCCAGCCGCTGTATCGGCCCGTCTGCAGCTGCGTACCGACGCTTGCGGAACGAGGCGGCGGGACGGCGCCGTTCGAAGCACCGTTGCGAGGCGTAACGCGGAAGTCGTAGCTCGCGCGACGCTGATCGCGGTCGAATCCCGCGCGCTTCTCGGCGCTGCGCACCAGGGCGTAGGCCTCGTTCAGTTCGATCATCCGTCGCGCGGCGGCAGCGGATGGGTCGCGATCGGGGTGGTACTTCATGGCGAGCGCCCGGAAGGCGGCCTGAACGACCGCCTGGTCGGCGCCGGGCAGCACCTGAAGGACTCGATATGGGTCAGAGGCGGGCATCTGCTTGCCTCAATCAGTCGTTGTAGAGACGCTCTTCGACGAGCTTCTCGGCGGTGACCCGACCGGTCGGATCGAAGCAGCTGTACTCGAACAGCTTCTCGAACTCGAGGTCCACGTTGTCCTGGCCGCCGCGGTTCTTCTCGACGGTGGCGACGACCCAGTCGCGGTATCGCTGGGCCTGGTACGGATTGAACTCGATGTTGACCTTGGCCACGATGTGATACTTGTCGTTCAGGATCAGGATGATGTCGCTCTCGTAGTTAATCGCGCTGCTGCCGCGCAGGTGATGGTTGCGCAGGCGCTTCGCCTTCAACCCTTCGCGGTCGGCGGCGACGATGGCCACCACCGGCACACCGAGCGCGAGAGCGATGTCCTTCAGCCCGCTCACCACCCGCGTCACCTTCTCCGCCTCTTCGGCGGGCTCGGGGATGACCGGCACCTTCTGCAGGTAGTCGACGAACAGCACGAGGCGCTTCCCCTCCTCGCCCCGGTACTCGGCAACCAGGTCGCGCAGGTTCTCGATCGTCGAAGCGGTGGCGGTGCCCCGCATCAGGAAGAGGTTGCCGCCGTATCGGGCGATCCGCTCGAGCGAGGGACGCAGGCGTGGGTTCGCCCCAAGCTTGGCTCGCTGGCCAGCCTCCGCGGCCGCCGCGTAGCTCTGCATGACCTCTTTCTTGACGTCCTGGATCTTCATCGCGCTCGATTTGGACGGGAGCTGGGAGAGCAGCGACTCCATGGCGATCAGGCGCTGGATGAGGTACTCCTCCTCGTGCTCGAAGCACACGTACAGCGCGGTGGCCTGGCCGGAGGCGGCCATGTTGCGGGCCATCTGGAGGGCCATCGTCGTCTTGCCCGAGCCCTGGGCGCCACCGATCAACATCAACTCGCCTGGCCGCAGGCCGCCGCCGATCGTCTTGTCGAGCGGCGTCAGGCCGGTCGGGATCGGCTGGAACTCGTCCACCTTGCCCGACGCAATGCGTTCGTTGAGGTTGGTCAGGACATCGAGTGCGGAGCGCGGCGCAATGGCGCCGGTCGCAGCTTCAACCTTCCAGTCCGCGGTGGCGGCCTGGTCGGCGTCGGTAAGGGGATCGTCGATCATCGGTGAACGCAGCTCCTCGTGACCCGCGATGGCGCATGGTGCCCATGCGCACCGGACCGGAGTATACGGCCCGGCTCCCAGTGCCGGAATGGGCCGAAAGGGCTACCCCGACGAGGTCAGGCGGGCTGGGGAGCAGCCTTCCGGCGGCGCTTCGGGGTGGTCGCAGGTGCTGTCTCCCCCTCGCCGCCGACCTCCGATTCGCCCAGGCGACGCGGTGTCGGCCCGCTCCCGTCACGCGGCGGCAGCACGCCGCTCCACAGCGCCTCGAACTCGTCGCCCTCGATCGTCTCTTTCTCGATCAGCAGCGCGGCCAACCGGTCGAGCACGGCCCGGTGCGTGTTGAGCGCTTCCTTCGCTCGAACGTACGCGCGATCGATGATCTCGCGCACCTCCGCGTCGATCTTCGCGGCGATCTCGTCGGAGTAGTTGCGCTGCTCGCTGATCTCGCGACCCAGGAAGATCATCTCGTCCTTCTTGCCGAAGGTGAGTGGTCCGAGCTTCTCACTCATCCCGTACTGGGTCACCATCGCGCGGGCCAGGCCGGTCGCCTTCTCGATGTCGTTGGTGGCGCCGGTTGTGGTGTCGCCGAAGACGATCTCCTCCGACACATGCCCGCCGAGCATGCCGGCGAGCTTGTCCTCGAACTCGGACTTGCTGTGGAGGTATCGGTCTTCAGCCGGAAGGCTCATGGTGTAGCCGAGCGCCATGCCGCGGCTCACGATGGTGACCTTGCTGACCGCGTCGCACTTCGGAAGCGCACGCTGCACCACCGCGTGCCCGCCCTCGTGGTAGGCGATGATCTCCTTCTCCTCGGGCGAGATGATCCGGCTGCGGCGCTCCGGGCCGGCGACCACGCGATCGATCGCCTCCTTGAAGTCCATCGTCCCCACCGACTTCTTGTTGTTCCGCGCGGCCAGGATGGCCGCCTCGTTCACCAGGTTGGCGATATCGGCGCCGGTGAAGCCTGGAGTGCGGCGCGCGAGCTCATCGAGGTCGATCGTCTTATCGAGCGGCTTGCCCTTGATGTGCACGTCCAGGATCTGGCGGCGGCCCTTGATGTCGGGACGGTCGAGGATGACCTGGCGGTCGAAGCGGCCCGGGCGCAGGAGCGCGGGGTCGAGGACATCGGGCCGGTTGGTGGCGGCCACCACGATCACGTTCGTGTTTGTGTCGAAGCCGTCCATCTCGACCAGGATCTGGTTGAGCGTCTGCTCGCGCTCGTCGTGGCTGCCGCCGAGGCCGGCGCCACGCTGGCGGCCGACCGCATCGATCTCGTCGACGAAGACGATGCACGGCGAGTTGCGCTTGGCCTGCTCGAACAGGTCGCGCACCCGGCTGGCGCCGACACCCACGAACATCTCCACGAACTCGGAGCCGGAGATGCTGAAGAATGGCACCCCCGCCTCGCCGGCGACAGCGCGCGCCAGCAGCGTCTTGCCGGTGCCGGGAGGGCCGACCAGCAGCACGCCGCGCGGGATCCGGGCGCCGAGCGAGTTGAACTTCTCGGGGTACTTGAGGAACTCGACCACCTCGGTCAGCTCCTGCTTCGCCTCGTCAACGCCTGCCACGTCGTTGAACGTGATGACCGTCTTGTTGCCCAGGAACATCCGGGCGCGGCTCTTGCCGAAGCTCATCGCCTGGTTATTGGTGCCCTGCGCCTGGCGCATCATGAAGATGATGAACCCGCCGATCAGCAGCACCGGCAGGAAGGCGAAGAGGAGCTGGAAGATCACCTGTCCGGCCGCGCCTTCCTGGACCGCGGAGTAGCTGATCGAACACGTTCCCGGGTTGCTGCTGCCGACCGCCGCACAGAGCTCTTCGCGGACGTTGACGAACTCCGACGGCACGATCACCGACTTCGGGTCGTTCGTATTCGTGCCGAGCACGACAGACAGGGTCGTCCCGTCCTGCACTACCGACGTGACCTTGTTGCCGGCGGCGTCTTTCAGGAGCTGGCTGTAGGTGTACGCCTCAGTCTCGCTGTTTGGGTCGACGAGGTACGTCCACAGGAGCGCCATGCCGAATACGGTCAGGACGACGAGCACGACGCTGTTGCGGACGAGTCTGCTGCTCAAGGTGATGTCTCTTCCCTTCCGGTGCGGGATCGGCCACCGATTGCTTGCGCGTCGGGGCCTGCCTGCGCCACCGCGCAGGCGGGGCCAGTATAGGTGCGAGGCGACAACGCCAACAAACGACCCATCTGGGCCATGACCGATGGCGACCACGATCGGGGTACCGCTGATACAGGCCCGGACACGCGGAGGGTCACTCCGCGGCCGGCACACAACAACGCTCGGCCGTCTCAGCGCGTCTGTCGAGTCCGGTCCTTGAGGATCTGGCCCGCCGCGAGCCGGCCCGGAGCTCCCATCACGCAGCCGCCCGGGTGGGTCCCCGACCCGCACTGGTAGTAGCCGTGGATGGGGGTCCGGTACTGGGCCCATCCTGGCGCGGGACGGAAGAAGAACATCTGGGGCGCCAGCAGCTCGCCGGCGAAGATGTTCCCCTCGCTCAGACCAGTCACCCGCTCGATGTCGAGCGGCGTCACGACTTCGCGCTGGAGAACAAGGTCGCCGAAGCCGGGGAAGTAGCGCTCCAGGGTCGCCTGCACGACCGCGCCCAGGTTGTCGCGCTCGGCGTCCCAATCGCTTTCGCGCAACTTGTAGGGCGTGTACTGCACGAAGCACGATAGGACATGCTTGCCCGGCGGCGCCATGTCGGGGTCGATCGTCGACTGGATGGCACAGTCGATGTAGGGGTTCTGGCTGTACCACCCGTACTTCGCGTCGTCGAAGGCGCGCTCGAGGTAGTCCATCGACGGGCCGATGTTCATGAACCCGCGGAACATGTCGTCCCGGTCGCCGAGCGGCGGGTACTTTGGGAGCCCGTCGAGCGCGAAGTTCACCTTGGATGAGACGCCCTGGAACTTCATGCGGCGCACGGTCTCGACCAGGTCGTCGGGCATCTCCCGTGGGTCGACCAGCTCGAGGAAGGTGCGTCGCGGGTCGAGCGCGCTGACGACGATGTCGGCCGTGAACTCGGTGCCATCGGCCAGGGCGACGCCGGTCGCCCGCCCATCGGTGGTCAGGACCCGTTCCACCCTTGACTCGAGCCGGATCTCGGCGCCGAACGCCTCTGCCGCCCGGGCCAGGACCTGGCTGAATTCGCCGTTGCCACCTTTGTGGAAGGCCCACGTTCCGAACTCGCCGTCATGCTCGCCCAGGGAGTGGAACAGGAGCACCAGCCCCGACCCCTGTGAGCGCGGGCCGACCTTGGAGCCGATGATGCCCGACGAGGCCAGGTACCCCTTCAGCAGCTCCGACTCGAAGTAGTCGTCCAGGAAGTCGGCCACGCTCCCAGTGAGCAGGCGGACCGCGTTGTGGAGCGTGCGCTTGTCGAGCTTGCCGAACCGTGAGCCGAGCGCTGCCAGTGCGAGGAGCTCCTCCGGATCATCGCTGAACAGGTCCGGCGGCACCATGTCCAGCAGCGGCTTGACGGCCTGGCACACCTGCGTCAGGTCGTGGCTGTACTGCTCGTAGGCGTCCGCATCGTGCGGCGCGATGCGCGCGATCTCGCGCAGGTTCGCGTCGTGGTGCCTGGTGAACGTGAGGTATTCGCCATCCTCGGTCGGCGCGAAGCGCGTGGACATCAGCAGCGGCAGGAACCCGTGCTTGGTCAGCTCCAGCTCGTGGATGATCTGTGGCCGGAGCAGCGAGAGAGCATACGAAAAGGTCGTGAACGAGAATCCGGGGCGCAGCTCCTCGGTGATGGCCGCTCCGCCCACGAGGTGGCGCTGCTCGAGGATGAGGGTCCGCAGCCCGCCGCGGGCGAGATAGGCGCCGTTGACCAGGCCGTTGTGGCCGCCACCGACGACGATCGCGTCGTAGCTGTTCATCAGGCTGTCTTCCGCTGAGGGTTGAAGAGGGGCAGCCGCGCGACGTGCGCGGCGATCTTCTGGTACTGGTGGTCGACCGTGAACTCCAGATGCAGGCGCGTTCCGACCTTGGCCAGCTCGGGACGGACCCGGGCCAGCGCGATGTGGCGCTGGAGGACCGGCGAGTACATCACGCTGGTGGCGTAGCCCACCCGCTGGCCGCCACCGTCGTAGACCATCCAGTCCTCGTGGAGGGGTGCGTGCTGCTTGGGCGGGATGAGGCCGGCCTCGCCATAGACGCGGTCGTAGTCCTCCCAGTCCACCACCAGGCCGGTCATCTTCCAGCGCGACGAGCCCTCCGCCAGCTCGCGTTCGAGCGCCCGGCGCCCGATGAAGGCCCGATCGTCGGCGGCCAGATCCTTGAACATCCACGACCAGCCGAGCTCGATCGGGGTCGACCGATGCGCGTCGTTGAAGGCGAACCGGCTCGAGTCGAAGTCGACCGCGAGCAGCAGCAGCCCGGCCTCGATGCGCAGCATGTACAGGGCGGCGAGGCCGAACGGCAGCACGCCGTGTCCATCCACCGCGTCCCACAGCGCGTCCCATACCCGCAGCGCATCCGGGGTCCGGACCCAGATCTCGTAGCCGAGGTCGCCGGTATAGCCGGTGCGGGAGACGATCACATCGGCCCCGCCGATCGATCCGGTGGTCAGGCCGAAGAACGGGACCGATGCCACGCCGGGAACGAGCCGGCTGAGCAGATCCCGCGAGCGGGGTCCCTGCACCGCGATGGTGCCGTGCTCCAGGCTGACCTCTTCCACGCTCACCGCCAGGCGGCCGATGCGATCCGCCAGGTAGGCGTAGTTCGGCTCGGCCGCGGTGAGGAGGTACTCGTCCACGGCGCGCCGCTGGATGACGCCATCCTCGAGCACGAAGCCGCGCTCGTCGAGCCAGGTGGTGTACTGGGCGTGCTGCGGCGGACAGGCGCGGATGTCACGGGCCAGGATCCCTGCCAGGTAGCGCTCGGCGTCACGCCCGGCGATCCGGTACTTGAAGAGCGGCGACGAATCGAAGATCCCCGCTGCGTTTCGGACCGCGAAGTACTCGAACTTGTCCGATACCTGGTAGCGGTTGGCTGCCAAGTGCCCGGCCCAATGGCTCCACAGCCCCGTCTGGTTCAGGGAGCTGGTACGTTCGTGGAAGGGCGTGGTCCGGATCATGGAGTCCTAACCGTAGCGCCTCGCGGGCGACGGGTGCCGGATCGCGCGACATGGTCGGCGTCCGGGCCTTCAGTCCAGGCGGATGCGCCGCCCCCGGACGGTTGCCTGTCGACCGCCACCCAGCTCGATGCTCAACCCCCCGCGCGGCCCTTCCGCCGCGTTGAGAAGCGCCTCGATCCGCTCCGCTGACGGAGCCGGATCGCCGATTGCCAGGCGCAGCACCCGGCGTCCGAGGGCGCGCGCCGGGGGGCTCTGCCAGTTGATCGACGCATCGTCGGCATCGCTCCGCGCAGCCAGCTCTGTCGCGGCGAGCGCGTCCAGCAGGTCGTCGTCATCCGCCGCCAGGCGGCCAAAACGAACCAACGCCTCGACCGCCGCCGGGTTCAGCCGCTCGAGAGCCGGGAGGAGGTCGGCGCGCACCCGGTTTCGCGCGTGCGCCGGATCCGCATTCGAGGGGTCCGTGATGTACTCGATGCCGGCCGCGTCAAGTGCCCCGCGCAGGGCCGCGCGACGCGCATGAAGCAGCGGCCGCACGATCCGGCCACGCCGCGCCGGGATGCCGCGCACGCCGCGCAGGCCGCTGCCGCGCGCGAGGCGCATGAGCGTCGTCTCGGCCGCATCGTCGGCGGTGTGAGCCGTGGCGATGAGCGTGTCCTGCCCGAGCCCCGCGGCCGCCTCCTCGAGGAAGCGGTAGCGAGCCTGGCGACCGGCATCCTCGAGCGATCGGTGCTCGACAGCGGCCAGGTCCCGGACATCGGTGCGGCGGACCTCCACCGGCAACCCCAGACGCACCGCCGATGCGGCCACCGCGGCCGCCTCATCGGCCGATTCGGCGCGCAGTGCGTGATCCAGGTGCGCGACCGTCAGGCGCCAGCCGCGACCAGGTGCCAGCCGAGCGGCGCCATGGAGCAGGGCGGACGAGTCGGGGCCGCCGGAGACGGCGAGAACCATCGCCGCACCATCGGGCAGGCCGAGGCGGGTTGCGCCAGCGGCGAGTGCTTCAACGATTGGTCGCAGCGGGTCCGGAGCGAGCTCGGTATGGTGAGCAGATGGAGTCATCGGTGTCGTTGTACCACCACGACCGACAGGTGCCCGCGCCGGGCGGGCGTCAACGACCGAGGTTGGTAGCGGAGGGCGGATTCGAACCACCGACCAAGGGCTTATGAGTCCCCTGCTCTGCCACTGAGCTACTCCGCCACGCGATTCGTGCTCAGATCGGCAAGGGGCCTATCGAAAGAACACCCTCCGAGGATACCTACAGTCGATAATCGGGGCAACTCGGGTAGCACAGCGCTCGTACGTGGCTCGTCCCGGATGGCCCGACAATGCACGAGCGCCCGACCGTCGTCGCCCGGCGAAAGGCCCGTTGTGCGCGTCTCACGAGGAAGCGGGACGGATTCGACTGACATTGCCGACTGCCTACCGGTCAGTGGATCTCCGGAGCCTCGTCTGATTTCACCTTAGCGCCGCTTACCGAGGACGAGCAGGTAGTCATCCGGCGCGCGGATGCCGCCGTCGGCGCGGTACCGCTCTAGGTAGTCGACGAAGGCCCGGTGGAACTCCGCGCGCCGGTCGTGAGCGAGCGACTCGACCAACGCCTTGAAGTTCCCGTGCGAGCTGGTAAAGAGTTGCCAAATCGCCTCGCCCGATTCGCCGCGCAGCGGGCATTCGCCCTCGGCGAACTCGAGCTCGAAGGCGTCGCCGAGCAACCCGAGCACGTAGTCCTCGCGGCCCCAGTCGATCGGGTCGCCCGCGCCGGGCTCGGCAGGCGCTCGGAACGGCTCGATCACCGCCGAATAACTTGGGTTGGGCCGCCACGAGGCAAGGCCGAGCCGGCCGCCCGAGCCGCAGACGCGGGCGAGCTCGTGGGCCACTGCGACGTGATCGGGGGCGAAGATGACGCCTACCGCCGACGACACCACGTCGAAGCGCGCATTGGCGTAGGGAACCTTCTCGCAGTCGCCCACCTCGAAACGGATGGGAAGGCCCTGCTCCGCCGCGAGACGCTTCGCCGTCTCGATCAGCGCCGGTGCGAGGTCCAGCGCGGTGACCTGGGCGCCGGCGCGCGCGGCACGGATGGCGACCGCTCCCGTCCCGGTCGCGAGCTCGAGCCAGCGCTCGCCCCGCTGCGGACGGAGGCGCGCGACCAGATCGTCATGCAGGTCGGCGAGAGTCTCCGCCACGCGCTCCCACGGCGCCGACCCCCAGATGGCGCTCTGGCGAGCCTTCAGCTCTTCGAAACCCATCGCCTCTCCGACCTGCTAAGGCACCTGGTTTGAGCGGGCCTCGGCGGCGCTGGCAAGCGCGCCCATCGCCTCGAGGCGATGGGCCGTTTCCTGCGCGATCGGCCCTCGCGCCGCGGACTCGAGGAAGGGGAGCAGATCGACGAGGAGACGGACCGCCGTGTACTGCTCACCGAAGCCTGCCAGCGCTCCTGCCGCCTCGGTCGCCTTTCCCAGCGCCTCGCCGGAGCGGCCGGCGGCCGCGAGCTGGATCGATTCCGCCCAGTCCGCGATCCAGGCGAGGTACGGCGCGCAGACCGGGGCCGCCAGCTCGCGGGCCTCGGCGACGGCGCGCTCGAGGTCATCCCATTCGCGCGCCAGAGCGCGAAGCTGCAGCTCGCTCCGCAATCGTCGCACCCGGTCGACGACCGTCTCCGGGCCCTCGATCCGCCCTACCCTGGCACGCGCCTCGTCGAGACCGAGGAAGGGACGAAGGACCTCCCGCGTGCGTGCCCTCCAGGTCGCGGCTCCGGTCTTGGGGGCCGCGCGATCCAGGAGCTCGAGCGTGCGACTCGCCGCCGCGGCCTCCTCCGCCTCGAACAGCGCGAGAGCGCGTCCGACGAGAGCATGCGCTCCGTGCCCGCAGGTGTGGCCGCCGTCCTCGAGCACGAGCTCGACCACCTGGGACGTCGCCTCGCGCAGCTTCGCGAGTCGGCCCGCCGGAAGGAGGCACGCGGTCTGGGCGGATGCGGCATGCAGCCGGTGATGCGGGCTCAGGCTGGCCGCTTGCTGGGCGGCCTCATCGGCGACCGACTCTGCGAGCTCGAACTGCCCCGCGTCGGCATACGACAGGGCTGCCGTGACCAGCAGCTCGTGGGCCTGGACTCGATCGGTCATGCCCCTGGCGCTCCCCAGCGTGCGCTCGGCCATCTCGAGGGCACGGCAGAAGCCTTCTTGTTCGACAGCGCCCGCCAGGCCATCCAGCGCATAGGACAGGAGGTACGGCGAGCCGACCATTTCGGCGACCTCCACGGCGCGCTCAGCATCGCGCACACTCGCGCTCTGCTCGCGGTCGGTGATGCCCCAGTGACTGGACACGGAGCGCCCGGCCAGGAGCGCCGCCGCCTCGTAGCTGACGCTGTCCTCGCCGATCTCCTTCAGCCCGCTCTCGAGTATCTCGCGAGCCCGCTCCCTCCACTCCGTGCCGCTGAAGGCGCCCGCGTACCGAGACCAGAGCAAGGTCGCGTTCGCCCTCAGCCTGGACACCGCCTCCGCGTCTGAAATCCGGCGGGCGATCTCGAGCGCCTGGAGGTAGTCGGACCAGGCCTCGCCCGTTCGGACCGCGGCGTGGGCGGCCTCCGCCTTCAGCTCGAGAGCCGCCAGCCGCTCGGCATCGTTTGCGGCGAGGACAAGGGCGCGATCTCCGAATCCGAGCGCCTGATCGATCGCGAATTGCGCCTTGGCGGCGCGTCCCGCATCGAGGAGGGCGGTCACTGCCTTCGACCGGACCTCCTCGCGAACCAACGCGTCCGCAGGCCAGGCCAGAGCCGCGTCCTCTGGACGAGCAGCGGACTCGTAGTGGTAGGCGAGCAGGTCAACATATTCCTGCCGGCGGTCACCGGCGAGCTGCTCGATCCAGCGAGCGACGTCGGCGTGCGCTCTCGCGCGTCTGCCTTTCGGGATCGACTGGTACGCGACCTCGCGTGTGAGGCCGTGACGGAAGGAGAGCTCCAACTGACCCGGCAGCGAGGACGTCGGTCTGACCACGATCAAGCCCTTGTCCTCGAGCCCGCCGAGCACGCCGCGAAGCGGCACGCCGCGAAGCGGCGCGCCGCCGCGCATCGACTCGAGGGAGCTCAGCCAGAACGTCCGGCCGACGGCCGCGGCGTCCTGGAGCGTACGTTTCTCATCCCCGGGGAGGGCATCGACGCGGGCTGCGAGGAGTGCCCGGACCGTGTCCGGGATCGTGACGGGGGCGTCGGGATTGGCCTCGACAATCTGCCCACCGTCGCGGGCGAGGACGCCCTCGTCGATCAGGTGCCCGACGATCTCCTCCGCAAAGAACGGGTTCCCCTCCGCCGTGCCCGAGATCTTCTCGCGAAGCTCGGTGCCGACCTGCGGGAGGAGCCCGTCCAAGAGCGCCTCCACGTCGGCTCCGGTCAAGGGCTCGAGGGCGACCTGCGACATCCCTCGCCGCGAGCTCCACCGGGGGCGCACATCCGCCAGTTCCGGCCTCGCCGTCGCAATGAGCAGCACGCTTCCGGTGGAGCGCGAGACGAGGTGCTCCACCATGTCGAGGAGCGGCGACTCCGCCCGATGGAGGTCCTCGATCACGACTACGGCGGGTCGCCGCGCCGCCAGCGCGCTCAAGAACCGGGGCCAGGCGAGGCCGAGCTCCTCGCCAATCGATTCCGGCGACATCCGGTCAAGGGGGTTGTCCGTGAGGGAGATGCCCGCGGTCGTCGCGAGCGCGAACATCACTCGCTCTGCCTCGCGCACTTCGTCGCCCGATCCGTCGAGAAGCTCGAGGATCAGCCCGCGGAGCTTCTCTCCTGCGGCGGAGGCGGTGTCGTCGAGGAGGATGCCGGCCGCACCCCAGAGGATTTCGCGCAAGGCCCAGTACGTGATCCCCTGCCCGTAGGGAAGGCAGCGACCCGTGTAGACAGCTGGCGGCCGGGCGTCCGATCTCGCACGGCCGAGGAACTCCTCGCTGAGCCGGGTTTTGCCGATGCCCGCCTCGCCCAGGATCGTGACGAGGCGTGGGCGCGCCTCGTCCAATGTTGCGCGGTACAGATTCTCGAGGAGATCCAACTCCCGCTCGCGCCCCACGAGCGGGGTTGAAACGCCGGGCAGTCCGCGCGGACGCACCAGTTCCGCGACACCGACGAGTAGCCATGCGGGCACCGGGAGCGCTTTGCCTTTGAGCGCTCTTCGCTTGAGAGGCTCGAATGCAAACGCTCCCTGAGTGGCGAAGTGCGTGCGTTCGCCCACCAGGACCTGGCCGGGTTCGGCGGTCTGCTGAAGGCGCGCGGCCACGTTCACCGCATCGCCTGTGACCATGAACTGGTCGCCCCCTTTCCCCGCGAGGACCTCCCCGGTGGTGACACCGATGCGCATCGCAAGCTGGACCCCATGTCGTTCGCGGAGCTCCGGATTCATCTCCCTGAGACGTGCCTGCATCTGCAGAGCCGCGCGGAGAGCACGTTCCGCGTCGTCTTCGTGCATCGATGGGATGCCGAAGACCGACATGACGGCATCGCCAATGAACTTCTCGACCGTTCCTCCCCAAGACTCGATCACCGAAGCCATCGCGGCAAAATAGTCGCTTAGGAGCGCGCGCAACCTTTCCGGGTCGAGCTGCTCCCCGAGCGCTGTGGACCCCGTGAGGTCGGCGAAGAGCACCGTCACGAGCTTTCGCTCCTCCTCCTTGGCCGGGGCGCGATCAAAACGATGCCCGCAGAAGGCGCAGAACAGTGCGCCGGCGGTCGTCTCGGAACCGCAGGACGGGCACGGTTGGACGAGCGCGCCGCCGCAGGTGGGACAGAATCGCGCGCCCGCGTCAGTCTCTGCTCCACAGAAGGGGCAGGTGGTCTGCCCGAGCAAAGTCAAGGCCCCACCCTAGAAGTTCTCCCCGCGTTCAGGGCGAACACTCGAGTCGTCACGCCACCCATTGTCACCGAAGATGACCGACCGCCGGCAGGGTGAACCGCGGCGTCGGTGGGCCGGCGGCCCGGCGCGCTCGCCGCAAACGCCCACCTGTCGAACCGAAGGACCCAAGGCGAGATCTGCGGGCTGTCCGTGCCGGACAGCTCCGGTTCGGGGATCAGGGCCAGGCGGGTTGGAGCGACCTCCGGCGAGACCGAGCGTCAGAACCACGCCGACGAGCGCAGGCCAGCTCGAGCGTGGCCTGGTGCCGTCGGGACAGTGAATAACTGAACGTCCAACGCTCGCGGTTGGCGAGCGTGAGTGGCCGGTTAGCACAGCGCTCAGACGGGCTGAAGTTACAGTCGATAACTTTGGGGTTTACGCTTGCGTTCCCACGCTCGTAGCACAGCGCTTGCGTTCAGAGACTTATGAGTCCCCTGCTCTGCCACTGAGCTACTCCGCCACGCGATTCGTGCTCAGATCGGCAAGGGGCCTATCGAATGAACACCGTCCGAGGATACCGACAGGCGGAAGCTACGGCAACTCGGTAAGCACAGCGCTCGAACAGTCGATAATTCACCAGACGGATACGGAGACATTGAGCACTCCGATGCAGAACCCACCTGACGATAGCGATCTCCTCTTTCTGCGAAGGTCCTTCGTCCGGCACCTCGCCGCGGACCGCAGGTCGGCCGCTACGCGGAGCGCGTATGCGACGGCGATCGCGCAACTGGAGGCGTTCCTGATCGCGCAGCGCTGGCCTACCAGCATCCTCGCGCGGTGCCACGCGCTCGTCCGCTTCTTCGCCTGGCTGGTCGACGAGGGCGAGCTGCCCGCCTCGCCGATGACACCCATCCCGGCGCCACTCGCCGCAGTTCGCATTGCGTGAGCGAACAGGCGGCGCAACCGGATAGCGCCCTGCCGGTTACCGCCCGGTGTTAGGCCTCGGCCTCCGGACGGATCAGACCTGCGTAACCGGTCCCGTCATCCCCCCAATTGCTGGGCTATGCGGGTCGAGCGTTCCAGGCCCCCAACGCCTGGATCCCGCGCGGCTCGCTGCGCGCCGAGGCCGCGGGATCGTCATCCGCGTCGAGCCGCTCGAACCGCGGTGCTCGACGGTGACGCGGCTCGCCGGCTGCTGGGCGATGACCTAGTCTGGTCCGCATGGCTCGGCGACGATGGCGCGACTACCAGACGGCGCGTGGCGCCCGGCCGGTGCGCGACTTTCTGCGGTCGCTGTCCGACGAAGACTACGCCGATGTGCGTGCCGCCATGGAGGACATCGCCGAGCACGGCTTGCCCGCGGCGCGCCACCTGCGGGGCGACGTCTACGAGGTGCGTTCCAGCGGCGACCGCGTTGCCTACCGGGTCTTGTTTGCGGCCGAAGGCGTCCGCGGTCAGGTGCTACTGGCGCTCGAGGCATTCAAGAAGAAGACGCAGAAAACACCGCCCGCCACCATCGCCCTGGCCCAGCGCCGGCTGCGTGACTGGCGAGCCCGAGCGCGAGAGTAGCAACGGTTGACACTATACCGTTGGCGATATAGGATGGCGTCATGCCCCGACAGCCTGACTTCCTCGATGAGCTCGACGCCGAGCGCACTGCGGCCAACCCCGGGTTCGCGCACATCCTGGCCGCCGCGCGCGAGCGCCGGGCGCTGATCGCGCAGCTCGCCGCCACGCGCCGTGCCCTGAACATCCCGCAGGCCGAGGTGGCGCGCCGCATGGCGACCTCGCAGGCGTTCGTATCACGCTTCGAGTCAGGTGAGGTCGATCCCCAGCACTCCACCGAAGACCGCTATGCGGCCGCCATCGGGGTCCAGATCGAGCGGCGCCTGCTGCCATCCGGATAGTGAATAACTGAACACCCTGCGCTCGCGTCAGACGAGCGCGAATGGCCGGTTAGCACAGCGCTCCGAGCACACCGACCCTACTGGCCGAAGAACAGCTCCAGCCACTGCTGGAGCAGGGGCCCCGGCGGCGCCACGTCAGACGTGGTGGGAGTGGGCGGAGGCATCGCCGCGCCGGGCGGAATGATCAGCACCTGCTCCCCGGGGAGGCCCCAGTTGAGCATCCGTCGCGCTTCGGCGGCGATGTACGCATCGCTGTTCACGTAGGCGAGTTCCTCGCGGAGGGCGGCGTTGCGCGCCTCCATCTCCGCAATCTCGACCCGCGCCGCCTCTGCCTCCTGCCCGATCGACCAGCTCGTGTACACCTCACGCCCCACCTGGGCCGCCAGGAACGCGCCGAAGATCAGCAGCAGGGCGAGCCACGCGAGGCCGCCCCGGGAGGCCGGGATGCGGACGCGCACCGGCCGCTCGGGTCGCGCCGGACGGGGTGCATGCGTCTCAAGGCTCGTCATCTGCTCCGCAGTCTATCCCGCGACTTTTCCACAGTGCAAGGCGAAACCGCCCCGCGCGAGACCCGGGGCACGGGCGGGCGTCAGGCTAGAATCGGCGACATGTGGCGGACCCTTCGTGATCGACCCGAGGAGCCACGCCGCGGGCTGCTTCCGGCGATCGTCCTGTTCGGAATCCTGCTCAGCGCCTGCGCGCCGGCATCGGTCAGTTCTTCCCCGCCGGCGCACCCCGGCTGGCCGGCCCTCGGAGCCGCGGTCGGCGATCCCGAACTGGTGCCGGTGATCGTCTCGTCGGAGGCCGCGGTGGGGCACAACCGATTGCTGATCACTGCGCTCGGTGGCGACGGGCAATCCTTGGCCGCTCCGGATCTCGAGGTCAGGCTGCGCTTCTACGACCTTGATGCCGACGTCACCGCCCCGGCGCAGGAATTGACTGCGAGTTTTCACGTGCTGCTCGACGACGCGGAAGAGCGACCGGTCGGCGTGTACGTTGCCGTCCTCGACTTCCCCCACGCTGGAGACTGGGGCGTCGAGATGCTGGCCAGTCCGGGAGGCGGACAGGAGCGGCGCTCGCGCCGGACCTTCTCCGTATCCGCGAACACGACGACGCCGGCCCTCGGGTCGGCGGCTCCCCCGTCCGATACGCCGACCGCCCCCGATCTCGCCGGCGTAGCGCTCATATCCAGCGACCCGGAGCCCGATCCGACCTTCTACCGCCTCTCGGTCCGCGACGCCATCGCGGCCGGCATTCCCTTTGTGGTCGTCTTCTCCACGCCGGCCTTCTGTACCAGTCGCACCTGTGGGCCAGCACTCGAGCTGGCGAAGTCGGTGGCACCCGACTACGCCGGGCGGGTGAACTTCGTCCACGTCGAACCGTACGAGCTCGAATCGATCGACGGCCACCTGCAGCTGCGCAGCGACACCGCCGGCTCGAGCATCGTGGTCTCCGCGGTCGAAGAGTGGGGCATCCCGTCGGAGCCGTACGTCTTCGTCGTGGACGCCGATGGAAATGTCGCCGCCAAGTTCGAAGGGCCCGCGGATACAACGGAACTGGCGGCGGCCCTCGACGCGGTCCTGCCCTAGGGCAACTCCAGCGCGCTGATGAGGCCAGGCGCCCCCTCGCGGTAGGTCGGTAGACTCACAGTCCAGCATGCCAGATCACCCTTCCGGACCAGGCCCCGACCTGCCGCCGACCACGGCACGGGGGTGGTTCTCCACGCTCCCGGTCCCGCTGCGCGGGCTGATCCGCGGCAGCCTGCTCGCCGTGCTGCTGGTTGCCGGCGGCTGGATGGTGACCCGCCCGCTCGGGGGACAGCCCTGGGTGCCGCTGACCGCCGGCGAGGACTTCTACCAGATCGGAGCCCAACGCGCCGGACTGCAGATCGGCGATCTGGCGCCGGAGCTTTCAACGTCATCGGGCGAAGGGGGTTCGTTGACCGATCTGGACGGCCGGGTCATCGAGTCAGCTGACTTTGCCGGCCGCCCGCTGTGGATCGTGTTCTGGGCAAGCTGGTGCATCCCGTGCCGCGAGGAGCTGCCGGACCTCAAGGCCGCCTTCAGCGCCCACGCCGATGATGACCTCGTGGTGCTCGCGATCAATTTCGAGGAATCGACCGATGTGGTTCGGGCCTTCGCCGCCGAGAACGGGCTCGACTACATCATCGGCCTGGACCCACACGGAGCCGTCATCGACCGTTACGGCGGTTGGGGCCTCCCGACGCACTACTTCGTGGACCGCGACGGGGTGATCCGGGGGCGCTACTTTGGCCCGCTCTCGCGCGAGTTGATGGAGAGCCAGTTGCAGACCATCCTGGCCCCCTAGCGCCGTCGCGGGAGCGCCTCCCGCCCTCGACACGCGACAACCGAGCTGTCACACCACGCCGGTCTCCTTCACCGCAGCGTGATATCGTGACGCGCTAAACCGAACATCCGTTCGGTCTGGAGCCTCGTCAACCTCGGAGGAGCCGATGCTGCTCGACCGCCCGACATCAGCCGAACAGGCGATCGCCGCCTTCCTCGCCGATCCCTCGCTTGAGCCACTGGTCGCCGCGCACCGTGTCCTCGAGCCGCAACCACCTCGGCATGCGCCGTGGCCCGACGGATTGGATCCCCGGCTGGTCGCGGCGCTCCACGGTCGTGGTGTGGAGGCGCTCTACACGCATCAGGCGCGCGCCGTCGAGGCGGTGCGCGCCGGCAAGAACACCTGCGTCGTGACCCCGACCGCATCGGGGAAGACCCTGTGCTACAACCTGCCGGTCCTCGATGCGGTGGCTCGCGACCCCACGGCGCGAGCGCTTTATCTCTTCCCCACCAAGGCCCTGGCAGCCGACCAGCTGGTCGAGCTCCGCTCCCTTGCCGACGCGGCTGAACTCGAGCTCAAGACCCACACCTATGACGGCGACACGCCGCCGAATGTGCGGAGCGTGGTTCGGGCGGCCGGACAGGTGGTGATCACCAACCCGGACATGCTGCATGCGGCCATCCTCCCCCACCACACCAAATGGTTCAAGCTGTTCGAGAACCTGCAGTTCGTGGTCATCGACGAGCTGCACACCTATCGCGGCCTGTTCGGCAGTCATGTCGCCAACGTCATCCGCCGCCTCCGCCGCGTCTGCCGGCACTACGGCGCTGATCCGGTCTTCATCTGTGCCAGCGCCACGATCGCCAACCCCGCCGAACTGGCCGAGCGGTTGATCGAGGCGCCGGTCGAACTGATCAACGACAACGGGGCGCCGCGGGGCCGAAAGCACATTCTCGTCATCAACCCACCGGTGGCGAATGAGCATCTGGGGATCCGCGGCTCGTCACTCCTCACCGCTCAGCACCTTGCCGAGCGGCTCATCGGCGGCGGGGTGCAGACCATCGCCTTCGCGCGATCGCGCACCGCCGTGGAGGTGCTGACCAGCTACCTCCGCGAAACCTTTGCCCCGCCGCCCGGTCATCCACACACCATCCGTGGGTACCGCGGCGGCTATCTCCCCAACGAGCGGCGCGAGATCGAGCGTGGCCTGCGCGACGGCCGGGTGCGCGGCGTGGTGGCCACCAATGCCCTCGAGCTGGGCATCGACATCGGCGGTCTCGATGCCTCCATCAGTGTCGGCTACCCCGGAACCATCGCCTCGACCTGGCAGCAGATGGGGCGGGCGGGGCGACGCACAAGTACCAGCCTGTCGGCGCTCGTCTGTTCATCGGCGCCCATCGACCAGTTCCTGGCTTCGCACCCGGACTACCTCTTCGAGCAATCACCGGAGCACGGGCTGGTGAACCCCGACAACCTGCACGTTCTTCTCAACCACCTCCGGGCGTCGAGCTTCGAGCTGCCCGTACCGGCCGGCGAGCGGTTCGGCATCCCCGAGACGCCGACGCTGCTCGACGTGCTCGAGGAAGACGGGTATCTGCGCCACGCAGAGGACGATCGGTACTACTGGAGCCACGAGAACTTCCCGGCCAGCACCTTCAGCCTTCGTGCCGGCGCGCCCGAGAACGTGGTGATCGTCGATACCAGCGGAGACCGCCACCGGGTGCTCGGCGAGGTTGACCTGTTCGCGGCGCCGCTGCTCGTGCATGAGAAGGCGATCTACATCCACGAGGGCGTGCAGCACCACGTGGATCGCCTCGACTGGGACGAGCGGAAGGCGTATGTGACGCGCACCGACGTCGACTACTACACCGATGCGGACCTGGGCATCACGCTCAAGGTGCTGGAGGTCTTCGACGAGGCCGATGAGCCACCGGCCGGCAAGCGGCAGCGCGGCGAGGTGATGGTCGCCTGGAAGGTGACCATGTTCAAGAAGATCAAGTACCACACCCACGAGAACGTCGGCTGGGGCTCGATCAACGTCCCGGAGCAGGAGATGCATACGACCGCCTGCTGGCTGGTGCCGCCGGCCGAGCTCGTGAACCGGTACGACCGTGACACGCTCGACGGCGCGCTCATCGGCCTGGCGCGAGTCGCCCGCACCACGGCATCGCTCCTGCTCATGTGCGACCCGCGCGACATCGGGGTGCTCGCCCAGGTCCAGGCGCCCTTCACCGGCCGCCCGACCGTGTTCCTCTACGACGCCGTCCCGGGAGGCGTGGGGCTCAGTGAGCGGCTCTTCGGCCTGACCGGCGAGCTGGTCACCGCCTGCGCCGAACTGGTCGCCGACTGTCGGTGCACCGACGGTTGTCCGTCGTGCGTCGGTCCGGCGACCGAGGTGGGGTCGCGCGGCAAACGGGTTGCAGCCGAACTGCTGGCAGGGCTGGCCGGCGGATGACCACCCGCTCACTGGTCGAGCGGCTGGCGGTCGTCCGCGCCGAACGCGCCGGCGCTCCCGCGCCGCAGCCACCTCCCGCCGCCGATCGGGCGCAGGCACTTGCGCGCTGGTTCGGTGCCCGCCTCTCCACCTGCCCCGGTGGCGCCGCGGTGCTCATCGAGCGGGCGGTCGCACTCCCCCCTGCCGTCGTGGCGGCGCTCGCCCCTCTGCCTGAGGCCCGCTACTTCGATACCGAGACGACGGGCCTCTCCACCGGCGCCGGCACGGTCGTCTTCCTGGCCGGGCTCGGACGCCTCGAGGGTGACCACATCGTGGTTCGCCAATTCCTCCTGCCCGACTACCCGCACGAGCCGGCGCTGCTGCGACTGGTCTCCGCCGAACTGACCCGGGCCGAGCGCGTGGTGACCTACAACGGACGCGGATTCGACCTGCCGCTCCTCACCACGCGCCTGACCGTGCACGGCCTCTTTCGTGAGCTGGCGGCGCTCCCGGAACGCCATGACGACCTGCTGCCAGTGGCGCGGCGCCTCTTCCGACGGCCGCTCGGCGGGGCCCGGCTGGCGGACGTGGAGGCCGGCATCCTTGGCGTGCTCCGCGACTCCGACTGTCCGGGCAGCGAAGTGCCCGCGCGGTACTTCGGATACCTGCGAGGCGGCTCTCCGCAGATGCTCGCCGACGTCCTCGACCACAACCTGCAGGACATCGTGTCGCTCGCGCTCCTGGAGGCGGAGGTGCTGCGCCTGCGGGCCGGCGGATGGCGGGACGCGGGACTGCTCGACCGGCATGGGATGGCCATCGAGCTGCTTCGCCACGGGGCGAGCGCCGAGGCCCTGGAGGTCGTCGAATCGGCCATGCATCCCGGCGTTGACCAGGGAGAGGCGCACACGCTGCGGCGGATGGCGACCCGGCTCCTCCTGGCGGCCGGCGAGGTGGACCGGGCGGAGGCCCTCTGGACAGCGGCAACGCGACGCGCCTCGGCCGATGCCGCCGCAGCATGGTTGGAGGTGGCTCGGATTCGTGAGCGGCACCGCGCCGACCTGCGTGGGGCACTCGATGCCGCGGTGACCGCGGGTCGGGTGCTCGACCTGGCCTTCGCGCTTGGGCGCGGTGGCGGCATGCTCGCCGTCGGGCGCGTCCGCCTGCGGGTCGATGCTCGGTTGCGACGGCTGCGACGCTGGGTCGCTGCCGCGGATCGTCGAGTAGCGCGCCGGCCGCGAGAATCAGCGGTCGCCTAGCCCGCCTCGCTTCCTCCGGACCGGGCTGCCAGCCAGCGGGAGACACCACGCGCAGCATCATGCAGGGCATCGACGGCATCCGCCCCGCGACCCAGTTTGGCGGCGAAGAGCGCGGCGAACCTGTCACCGGCACCCACCGTGGGCACGAGGTGGACGACGTCTGAGGCCGGTAGCGACAGGCGCCCGTGGCGCGGCTCGTCGAGCAGCGCGCCGGCCTCGCCAACCGTCACCACCAGGATCGGCCGGGGTCCTGCCCAGCGGCGCATGGCGGTCAGTGCCTCGCCGGGGTCCGGCGCGACCGCCGCCAGGTCCTCGTCGCTGGCCACCAGTGCGTCCACCGCGCGGAGGGCGGTGGACAGTTCCTCGTCGAGGCTCGCCAGGGTGCGTGCCTCCACCGCGCGGCCGGGAGCGAGGTTCCGCAACCAGCCCTGGAGCGCTGCCACCCGAACCGCGACACCCGCGGTGGCTGTGAATGCGGCCGAGTCGAGTTCGCCCGCTATCGGCGCGAGCAGCACGGCGCGGCTCGGGTGCGCCCGCACCGCCGCAGCTGACACGTGCAGCCGTGTGCCGCCATCGAACGTCAGGCGGCGAGGTGCGACGGTGTCATCAATGGCGAACCGGATGGAGCGTGGGGCCGCCTGCACCTCCGTCGGTCCGAGCCTACGCAGCTCGACAAGGGCGGCAAACGCCTGGGGCTCGGAACCGGCAACCGTGATCACGGCACCGCGGAGGCCGGCCACCGCGAGGGCGCGGGCGGCGTGAAGGACCGAGCCGCCCGCCGCCTGTCTCCCGTCCGGGAAGCGGTCGATCGTGAGGCCGCCGAGGACGAGGAGGTCGCTCGGCTCTATCATCGGTCCATCATGCGACTCTTCTTCTATGAGCTCCACGAAGGGGCCAGCGATCTCCTGACCGACGCCATCGTGGTGAGCGAACAGGAACACTCCCCTGAAGCGTTTGCCGACTTCGTGCGCGCCGCTCGTGCCTCCGTGCTCGATACGTTCGAGGAGGACACCCTGGTCGAGGCGGTAGCGCGCGAGTTGGAGCACAGCCACGGATTCACGTACGTCGGAGATGACAAGTTGCGTGCCAGCATGAGCGTCGGAGTCGAGGAGGCAGACACCTTCCTCGTTGAGCAGACCGACGAGTTCCGCAGCATCATCGCCGAGATGGACCGCTCCCAGGAGCTTCGCGGCCGTTAACGGGCCACGTTGAAGAGCACCTCGATGACGTCGCCGTCGCGGACGGCGTAGGTCTTCCCCTCAGAACGCAGTTTCCCGCGCTTGCGCGCCTCGGCTGTGCTGCCGCTGGCCATCAGATCGTCGAAGGTGACCACCTCCGCGCGGATGAACCCGCGGGCCAGGTCGGAGTGGATGGCACCGGCAGCGTCAACGGCGCTCGCCCCCCGGCTCAGCGTCCAGGCCCGGCATTCGTCCTCACCGGCGGTAAAGAAGCTGAACAGGCCGAGCAGCTCATAGGTGAGGCGGATGACCCGCCCGCGGCTCGGCTCGGCGATCCCCAGGTCCTCCATGAAGAGCGCCGCATCGTCCTCGGGCAGCTGGGCGATCTCCGATTCGATCTTCGCCGCCAGGGCGGCCACATCGGTATGGGGCTGCGCGTACCGGGTCCGACCGTCCGTCTCGAGCGCCGCGGCCGTGGGGAGCTGTCCCTCGTCGAGGTTGAGCAGCACCAGCACCGGCTTCTGGGTCAGGAATCGATAGCCGCGCAGCCGCCGCTCGTCGTCATCGCCAAGAGCAATGGCTCGCAGCGGGGTGCCGCGGGAGAGCTCCGGCTCGATCCGGGCCAGAAGCTCCTCTTCGAGAGCGTTCTGTTCTCGCTCGCCGGGCGAACCGTGACGGCCAGAGGTGCGAAGCTTCTCGAGCCGCTTCTCGATGACCCCCAGGTCGGCGACGGTGAATTCGAGATCCATCTCCTCCACGTCGCGCCACGGATCGGGCGATCGGTCCCCCCCCTCAAACCCGCGCGCCACGTGGAGCAGCGCATCGGCGTTGCGCACCAGGGCAAGCACGTCCGGGGCGATCGTCCCCTCGCGGGCGGCTCCGGCGGGGATCGCCACATCGACATAGGTGACGTCGGCGGGAGTCGTCTTGCGCGGATGGAAGAGCGCCGCGAGCTGGTCGAGGCGCTCATCGGGCACCTTGACGACGCCCATGTTGGGTGCCGCATGGCTTCCGGAGAAACCACCGGTCTCGGCATGGCTGCCGGTCAGCGCATTGAAGACCGTCGTCTTGCCACTGCCTGGCAGTCCAACGATAGTGACCTGCATCGGGCTAGTACCCGGCCTCCAGGTCCACGACGTTCTCGAGCGACCCGCCGGCGGCGAAGCGACCCAGATTGGCCACGAACAGATCGATCGATCGATCGACCACCCGGTCGCTCGACCATGATGTGTGCGGCGTGACGATCAGGTTCGGGGTGTCGTACAGCGGCGAGTCGGATGGAAGCGGTTCCTCGTTGAAGACATCGAGCACGGCGCCGCCGATCCACCCCGCTTGGAGCGCCCGTCGCAGGGCCAGCTCGTCGACCAGGCGGCCTCGCGCGATGTTGATCAGCCAGGCGTGTTCGGGCATCTCCTGGAGCTGTGCCGCGCCGATCATGCCGGCCGTCTCGTCGGTGAGCGGGGCGGCAATGACGGTGATGTCGCTCTGGCGCAGCAGCTCGCCGAGCTGGTCGAGCCCCAGCAGCTCCACGTTGGGCTGATCGTCGGCCCCGCGCTCGGGACGGCGCCGCGTGGCGAGGATGCGCGTCCCGAAGGGCGCCAGCAGGCGGGCGATCTCGGAGCCGATGCTGCCGAAGCCGACGACACCGATCGTCTTGCTGCCGAGCTCAGTGCCGCGCAGGGGCTGCCAGGTCCGCTCCTGCTGCAACTCGAGCAACTGTGGCAGGCTGCGCGAGATGGCCAGGCTCATCATCACCACGTATTCGGCGATCGGACGGCTGAAGACTCCCCGCGCGTTCGTCACGGTGAGGCCACGCGTGCGGACCACCGGTGTCGCGACCCGATCGACCCCGGCCGAGAAGGAGTGGATCCACTCCAGCCGCGGAGCACGCCCGATGACATGATCGAGCACCGATGCCGGCACGCCGCCGCGCAGCAGCACGCGTGCGGCGGCGAGCGCCTCCTCCGCGTGGTCGTGCACCAGGCCATCGGCGGACATCTGCACCACGCGGACGCCCGGCACCGACTCGATGCGCGCCACGTGTTCGGCCGACACCGGGGCACCGAAGATGGGCGTAGCCAGAACGACGATCTCCTCGGCGATCGCCTCGGCGCTCACCCGACGGCTCCATTCGCGCCGGACCCCTCGATCCGGGCGATCCAGCGCTCGGGGTGTTTGATCTCGGCCAGGTCAGGCAGCTGCTGCGGGCCTTCCCAGACACGGTTCAGGAAAGCGCGGTCGCGCGCCGCCAGGATCGATCTGACGAACCGTTCGCCGGCCGCGTACTGCTCCATCTTGAGATCGAGCCCGGTCAGGCGCATGACCGCCCGCTCGACCGCGGTGCGCGCCTCGTTGCGTCGTTCGAAGCGCTCGTGGAGCCGCGCGAACCCGGGCAGGATTCGTTCGCCGGCATGGTTCATTACATGGTTCGAATAGCCTTCGAGCAGCGACATCAACGCCTGCGTGCGGTGGAAGGCGGCGAGCTGGGCGGGCGTCATCATGCGCTCCAGCCAGTGGCCGCCCTTGCCCGCCATGGCGGAGCGCAGCCGCCCGGCGAGTCCGCCCGAGTCGACGGCCAGCTGTTCGATCGCCTCCGCAACCGACGCCGCGAAGTGATCACGCAGCCACGGGTAGGCCTCGAACTCGAACGCGTGTGTCGCCTCATGCAGCGCGATGAAGGTGCGGAACTCATCGAGGGGGATCCGCAGACCGGCCGCGGTTGCCACGATGTTCTGTTCGACGAAGTTCAGGCGGCCGCGTGTGGCCGGTCCGGCGGCGAGCAGGCTGACGTCGTACTGCCCGAGTACCTTGCGCGCCATGAACGCCATCAGCCAGCCGAGCTGCTGATTCCCGAGTGACCGATTCACGATGCGTGCCAGGGCGCGCCCCGGGGTATCCACGTCTGCGCTGCCCGCGGTGACGATCTGCTCGACCCGCGCGAAGAGCATCTCAAAGGTGGCCAGGTTGAGATCGATCCACTCCAGTCGGTCGACCACCGCAGGCGTCTCGAGGGCCCGCGGCAGATCGGCTCCGATGGCCGCGGCCACCTCCGGCTCGATCCGCAACAAGGTCTCGCGATAGAAGATCTCTGCCGACGCGCGCTCGTCGGCGGACAGGGGCACGCCGGCCGGCCCCAGACGGCGGCGAGCGATCAGCCGGACAGCCTCCCAGTCGATCAGTCGAGAGCCGGCTCGCCGCATCAACTCGCGCTGAGCAACCGTGGCACCCATCGCCAGCAGCCCGCCCACCACGATCCCCATTCCGAGGCGGCCGGCACTGCGTGGCATGCGTTGAGTCTAGTCGGCGGTGACGATCGCCTGCTCGACGCCTGGCAGTGCCCCGGGGAAGATCCGCTCTGCAACGACCTCGAACGCGGCGAGGTCGCCCGTCGTGTAGACCAGGTTGGTGGCTGCTCCCCCCTCGGGGGCCCTGGCACCGAGCGCGTCGAGCAGGTCCTCCACAGCGAGGCCCGTGCTGAATGCCGAATCGACCACGGCCACCCGGGGACCCACCACCTCCTCGATCATCGGCCGCAGCAGTGGGTAGTGGGTGCAGCCAAGCAGCAGCGTGTCGATGGCAGGGTCCGCCTCCATCAGCTCCCCCAGGTAGCCGCGCACGGCCTGATCCACCTCCGCTCCCCCGAGCGCGCCGGCCTCGACCAGCGGTACGAGTCGCGGGCAGGCCTGCTGCGTCACGTGCAGGCTCGCTGCCACCTCCCCGAGGGCAGCGGGGTACGCCCCCGACCCGACCGTCCCGGTGGTGGCGACCACGCCGATGTGCCCGGACCGGGTCGACGCCGCGGCGGCGAGCGCACCGGGGCGCACAACCCCGAGGACCGGCACCGGTGATACCGCCCGCACCTCGGCGAGCGCCTGTGATGTCGCGGTGTTGCAGGCGAGGACGAGCAATTTGATGTCGTGCTCGAGCAGCCAGCGGGTGCATTCGAGCGTGAAGGCCCGCACGTCGTCACCAGGACGCGGCCCGTATGGCGTCCGCGCGTTGTCACCGAGATAGATGGTGGACTCGTGCGGCAGCCGGTCCCTCAGCGCGGACAGCACCGTCAGCCCGCCGACCCCGGAGTCGAACAGCCCGATCGGGCGTCGATCGGTGCCGGACGCCACCGTTCGGCTCAGCGTCGCACCAGGGCCGGCGCAGGCTCGCGCAGGCGCGCGGTCAGCGAGTCCGCCATGGCACGCATCGCCACCGAGATCGGCGCATCGGGGCTCGCCAATACGAAGGGGACCCCTTCGTTGTTGGCCGCCACCACCAGGCGGCCGTCGGAGACCACCTCGTAGTCGATCTGCCGGTTGAGTGCTTCCTGGAGATCGGTCCGGCTGAATCCGCCGGTTGAATCGGACCGATTCAGGACGGTGGCCAACTTGGAGGCCGGATACCCGATCGCCGCGAACGCCTCATCGGCCATGGCAAAACCACGGATCGCCATGGTGTCGGCGGCGAGGATCTGGAGAATCAGGTCCGATGCATCGAGGAACGCGAGAACGTCGTCGCTGAGAGAGGCTCGGGTGTCGACCACGATGACCTCGTAGATCTGCCGCAGGATCGAGATCGCCTTCTCGATGTCGCGCACCGTCACCATCTCGGCCATCTCGAGCCGCGGAGGTGCCAGGAGCACGTCGACCCCGGACGGATCATTCCACATCACGTCGGCGACGTCGGCGTCCCGGATCCGGTCGGTGGGCAGGTTCATGATCGATGGGGCCGTTGCCGGCGCGCGCAGCAGGCCACGCAGGTCGCTGAATTGGAGCGACCCGTCGATGAGGCATACGCGATGCTTTGCGCTGGCTGCAACGGCCAAGTTGAAGGCGAGCGTCGTGCGTCCAACGCCGCCCTTGGGCGAGAAGAGGCTGACCATCATCGAACCGCTGCGGGAGGCGTCCACGCTGCGTCGTTCGTGAACCTTGCGTACCAGCGTGGTCAGGTCGAAGCCCGAGAACGGCATCTTCAGGACCGCATCGACGCCCATCGCGGGATCCTCGGAGACCTGGTTCTGCGGAACCGTGAGGACGATCACCGCCACCGTCGGCTCGCTGCGGCGCACCTGCTCCGCCACCTGCATGCCCGAAACGCGTCCCTGGAGGAGCGCATCGACGATCAGAACGTCCGGGCGCACCTCGGCGACCGATGCCAGGGCGCGCTCACCGGAGGTGACCACGTCGAGCATCTTGATCTGCGACTGTGCCTGCAGCAGCGAACGCATGTGCTGCGCCACCTGCGGCACGTCTTCGATCACCAGGAGCCGGATCTGATCCGCCAACCCTCACCTCTCGCGATCGACAGCACCTGCGCTGCCGTGCGTTACCAGGAAGATACGCCGCTCGCTCTCGGGGCCGAGAGGTTCCAGCTCGTGCGAGCCGTACCTCATCTCGACCGTCATTCCCGCCCGACTGACCTGTGTCACCAGTGCGTCAGGGAATGGATACCACAGCCGATAGCTCGCCGGGAGCCGGGCAATCGTACCATCGGGCTGTGTGGCGTCCACCATCGTCGAGAAGGCCACACGCAGTCCTTCGGGCGCCTCGCGTCGGATCAACGAGCTGCGCCGGACCACTTCGCGGCCGCCGATCGTTCGTCGCCAGTCAACCGAAAGCGGCAGGTCGCGCGCCGGCATCTCTGCGGGGCCGATGTCGTCGAGCACCAGGACTCCACCCGCGCCAAGCAGGCGCCGCACGCCGCTCAGGAGCCGCAGCGCGTCCTCCGGGCCGTCGAGGTGCGGGATGACCCCGACGGCCAGGACCAGGGCGAAGGGGCCGCCGAGTGCCAGGCCGCCGAGTGCCCGAGCGTCACCGTGGATCAGATCGATCGCGCCCGTGGCGGCCATGCCGGCGAGGCGTTCATCGGCCGCGATCCGAAGCTCGGCCCGTCGAAGCAGTGCGGCCGACCCGTCCACGCCGACGATGCGGGTCGCCCCTCCCTCGGCCAGGGACGCAAAGAGGCGCCCGGAGCCGCAGCCGAGGTCGAGCACCGCGCCGGGGGCGCGGCGCGCCATCTCACGAACGAACGGCGCGTCATTGACCACCACGTCGTGCTCCAGGTCATACAGCTCGGCGAGCAGCTCCGGGTCGGACGGCTGGCCGGCGAAGATGTCCGAGGTCACCGGGCGTCAAGCCTGCGCACCGAAAGCCATTCCACCGCGGCGGCCAGCGCGACGACGAAGAGCGCCGCGGGGACCGACAGTGCGTCACCCAGGCGCAGCCCGCCCATCGCCGCCAGGACCGCACCGCTGAGAGCGCCGCGGCGCGCCGCGCGCGCCCACGCGCCTCGATACACGATGCGCCGCACGGCGAGCTCTCCGAGGAAGGCGAACGGGGTGAGGGCCAGGCCCGCGGAGGTGGCCACCAGCGAGACGACGACGGCGCGATTCAGGGCGGCATCCGGGCAGGGCTGACCGGGTGCCTCGGCCGGACAGGCGTTGCCGGCAAAGGCGAGTGTCGACAGAAACCCCAGAGCGGCCAGGAGCACGAAGGCCGCGACCGCCAACCGCACTCGCGAGGTCAAGGGCGACCCTGGCGGGTGGCCGCGCCGACCATCATCGGATCGCGTCCGGGCAGATCTCCCGGAATGGGCAGTACCCACATCGGGTGGGCGATGGATCTGCGTCGAAGCGTCCGGCGCGGATGCCCTCTGCCGCGGTGGTGACCGCCTCGGACGCCTTGGCCAGCCGCTTCGGCGAGGCTGGACTCCGTCCGACCAGGCCCGATTCGAGGAAGTGCAGCGCCAGCTCGTCCGGCACGCGCCCATGCTGCGCCTCGTAGGCCAGCGCGTAGATACCCAGCTGGAGTGACTCACGGGAGCGGCGGTTGGCGGTTGCCGGATCGCGCACGTCACTCGACTTGTAGTCGGTCACGACCACGCGCCCATCGAGCTCGACGTCCACGCGGTCGTAGCGGCCACGCACGCGATCACGTCCGAGCGTGACTGCGAACTCCTGCTCGACCCCGGTCGGCCGCGCGGGATCGGCCTGCTGCTCCGACCAGAAGCGGGCGAGGGCCTCGCGCCCGCCGGCGCGACGCGCCTCCTCGTGCTCGCGGGTCAGGAAGCCTGACGACTCCCAGGCGGCGTCGAATTCCGCGTGGAGCTCCTCGACCGACATTTCCCGGCCGGCCATCTGGCGCCGATGGAATGCCTGGACCGCGGCGTGCAGCGCACGTCCGTACACGAGCTGGTGCGAAGCCGGGGTCGGGATGCGCACCACGTGGCCGTAGTAGTACTTCGTCGGGCATTCCAGGTAGTCGTTCACCTGGCCGTAGCTCAACGTCAGCGGCTGGTCGCCCAACGACGGGCGGTCCGGAGCCGCGGAGGGCTGCGGGCGGCGACCGTGACGGGCGATCCGCTCCGCCATGCTCGGACGCACGGCTTCGACCGGCGTGGCGGGCGCCAGGTCGAGCGCCTCCATCACGAACTGGCTGAGGCGCCGAGCCGTCCTGCCGCCGTAATCGCGAGCCCAGCTGAGGAAGAGCTCCTCCCGCGCCCGTGTCATCCCGACGTAGAAGAGGCGCCGCTCCTCGGACAGGTGGTGGTCACCCTCCGGCATCGGATCGCGAACCAGGTCCGCCGGCAGCGGAAGCTGGTCGCCGCGTGAGCGGGTGGGGAATCGGTCGTCCACCAGGCCGACCATGTGCACGACCGGGAACTCGAGGCCCTTGGCCCGGTGGTAGGTCAGCACGTGGACCGCATCTCCCTCATCGGGACCGGAATCGGCGGTGGAGGGATCGTCGCCCACCTCCAGCAGCGTGTCGAGCTGCGCCACCAGGAAGGGCAGCCGGTCGTCGCGGAGGAGTGCCGACTGTCGGCGCACGATCTCGAAGAAGCGGGCAACGTTGGCCAGCCGCTCCTCACCGCTCTGTCGGGCCTCGGCGGCCAGCCGACCGAGCCAGCCCGATGCGCTGAGAAAGTGGTACAGCAGTTCGCCGGTGGTGCGCTCGGCGCTCATCGACCGATGCTGATCGAGCGTGGCCAGGAGTCGCTGCACGACCTCCATCGAGCGCCGGCCGAAGAGATTCCGGTGGGCGCTCTCCGCCGCCTGGCGGAGAGCGACTTCCAGGCTGGTTCGCCGTCGCGCAGCTGCGTTGAGCGCCGCCGTGACGTCCTTCGCCTCGAGCCCGAACAGTTCCGAGGTTGCCAGGTCGTAACAGCTGATCGAGTCGTCCGGATCGTTCACCGCGCGCAGGAAGCTGATCAACGGCCGGACCTCGGCGGTTCTGTACAGCCCCGCCGTGCCCGCAAAGCGCCAAGGCAGCTGCGCCATGTTCAGCGCCCGCACGATGCCGTCCGCGTCCCGGTTGGTCCGAACCAGCACCGCGTGGTCGCCCGCTCTCCTCCCGGAGCGCACCGACTCCGCGATTCGCTCGGCCACAGCGTCGGCCTCGTCCGAGCCGGTGTCGTACGCGAACAGCTCGATCTGCCGGTCGGTCAGCCGTTGTGCAAACCGGCTCCGCGCCACGAGGCGCTTGTCGAGCCCCTCGCGGACCTCGAGCCGATCAGGATCGTTGTGACGGATGAGGCGGTACGCGGCGTCGAGGATCGGCTGGCGGCTGCGGAAGTTATCGGTCAGGACAACGCTGGCGGCGGTCGGATACGCGGCTCGGAATCCGAGGATGTTGCTGAGCGCGGCGCCGCGGAATCGGTAGATGCTCTGGTCATCGTCGCCCACCACGGTCACGTTGGCGGTGGGCGAACCGGCGAGCAACCTGACCAGCTCGAATTGCGCGTGGTTGGTGTCCTGGAATTCATCTACCAGGATGTACCGATACCGGCCACGCTCCGCTTCGAGCACCGCAGGGTGCTCGCGCAGCAGACGCAGGGCCATCCCCACCTGGTCGCCGAAGTCGAGTCGGTCGCTGCGTCGCATGAGCTGCTCGTACGCTTCGTACAGGGCCGCGAGCTCGGCCTGCTGCCCCGCTGACTCGGCCAGCGCCGCATCGTCGGGGGCCTCTGCCGCTCTCACGGCGAGCGCCTCGGCCGAGGCACGGTAGTCGGCTGGCGAGGCATCCTCGTCGCGGGCACGGCTGATCAGCGTCACCAGCGCGTGCAGGAATCGGGTCGGATCTCCGAGTGGCCGATACCGGTCCAGTGGCAGCTCAAAGAGGTGTTCACGCAGGAAGATCACCTGCTCGGGCCGCGACAGGACAGTCGATCGGTCTGACAGACCCGCCTCCAGGGCATGCTCGCGCAGCAGTCGATCACCCCACGCGTGGAAGGTGCTGATCACCGTATCGGTGAAGCCGTACGGCACCAGCTGATCGACGCGTTCGGTCATCTCGGCGGCAGCGCGATCAGTAAATGTGAGGGCAAGGATCTCCGACGGTTTGGCCCGCCGCTCGGCGATCAGCCAGGCGATGCGCCGGGTGATGACGGTGGTCTTGCCGGTACCTGCGCCTGCCACCACCAGCAGCGGACCGTCGCCGTGGGCCGCGGCTTTGCGCTGGCGCACGGTCAGGTCGGCAAGCAGGGGCGGCTGGATGCGCAGGCGGGGCCGACTGCGATGTGGCGGCGGCGCGACGAACTCCTCAAAGATCGGGAGCTGATTTGGCGAAGGCACCACCGCTGGCATCTCGCCGATGGTAGCCGAGGACCGGTGCATGGAAGGCTTATCAGTCGCTCATCCGACAGCTCGGTTGTCGCGGGGCTTGTCGCGGCCGATCCGCCCGCGTATCGTGGCGCGGCTGCGGCTCGTCCACGGGAGAAGGACTGTGAATACGGCCGCGCTGCTCGAGATGGCGGCGCACGGTGCCACGGCGATCCTCGCGACCTGGCTGGGCCTGGTGGTGGTCACTCGCGCACGCCGACAGCCGGCGGCCGGAGTCTTCGGCCTGCTCTGCCTGTACCTGGTGGCATGGTCGGTCGCGATCCTCGTGCAGCGACTCACCACCGACGCATCGATCATCCGACCCGCAAATGCCATCGAGGACGTCGCCGCCTTCCTGCTGCCGGCCGGGA
>JBDSIN010000084.1:0-3002 GCA_039917955.1 Candidatus Limnocylindria bacterium | reverse complement strand
AGTCGACCGCCGCTCTGCGCGTCGCGCAACATGCGGATCGCCTCGGCCAGTTCATCGCCCAGGTTGCCGGCAACCGCCGCAGCGGCCGCATAGTTTGGTCCCTCGATCTTGAAGTTGGGATCGGAGGCTGACTCGAGCGCCTGGCGAGCCGCGGCCGGCCAGTCACCGGCAAGGTACGCGAAGAAGGCACCCTCAAGGCTCCCGGACGCGGTGACGATCTGGCTGTCGAGCTGGGTCCTGATCTCGGCGGCCTTCGCCCGCTCCGCCGCGGCGCCGGCGCGATCGCCCCGCAGTCCCGCCAGCCTGGCACGCATGGCAGCGAACCAGAGGACGTAGAAGGGAGGCACCACCTCCCCCTCCTCCAGTGCCTGGACCTCGTCCATCCACGCGCCCCACTCGCCCGAGTCCAGGGACATCCCGCCGAGTTGTGCGACGAACTGGAAGATAAAGCCCTGGTTACCCAACCGAACCGCGAGCTGATAGCTCTCCTCGGTCAGCGCTATGGCAGCACGGAGGTCATCCTCGTTGATCACCCCCACCAGGTTGTTCCGGGCGCGCAGCGCCGACGCGGTGAGGGCGTGGCCGTCCGCCTCGGCGGCGGCGCCTCGGAGGGTGGCGGCCCCCTCGATCGCGCGCCCCGCGTGCAGCATCGCGGTCCCCTTGTTGATGAGTGCCTCCACGACCGGTCGCACCAGGCGCTGCGGCCCCGCCAGCGCGAGCGCGCGGTCCGCCGTCGAAATGGCCTCCGAGGCGCGGCCGGTCATCATGTAGACCCGCGACAGCTCGGCCAGCAGGGCGGCGTACTCGGGCGACGCGTCGATGGCTGCACCCTCGGTCAGGGTCTCCTCCATGACGGCGACCGCCTGGGGCTCGACCTTCGAGGACGTGTAGTGGCGGCCCATCCAGGTCGCGGCGCGGACCACGCCAGCCAGGTCACCAAGACTCCGGTAGAGGTCGCGCGCGGCGCGAGCATGCTCGATTCCGGCCGCGTAATCAGAGGTGTGGTCGCCGAGCTCGGCGGCGCGGAGGTACAGCCCGGCCTGTTCGGCCGGATCGGCAGTGATCGTGATCGTCTGCTCCAGGTAGCCAACCGCCTGGCGGTTCGAATGCAGGGCGGCGGCGCGATCCGCGGCAGCTACCAGCGCCACGCGCGCCTGCGCGGCCAGCGCATCTGCCTCTGGGCCCGGACGTGACGCCTCGTGCGCGGACAGGTAGTGGCTGGCAAGCACCCCGGCCGTCTCCTCCTCGCCGAGCGCCTCCAGGTGGCGTGCTGCGGCGAGATGCCGGGCGCGACGGTCCGGACGAGCCAGCGAGGCGTAGGCGACTTCCCGGACGACTGCCTGCACGAACTTGTGCTGGCCACGCTCGGGCGACCGCGGGTCCGCATCCACCGTCAGCAGTTGCCGGCGGACGAGTCGGTCGAGGCGGTCGACCAGCGCTGACGGCTCCTCCCCTGCCACCGCCGCCAAGGCCTCGACGGTGAAGCTCTGGCCGAGCACCGACGCGTCCTGGAGCAGGGCGCGATCTTCGGGCTGGGCCGCGTCGAGGCGGCTGGCGATGAGGGCCTGCAGCGTGGCGGCCACGCCGAGCGACCCGATCTCCCCGGTGAGGCGGTACCGGCCGTCCTCGGCGACCAGCAGCTCGCGATCGAGCAGCATTCGGACGGTCTCGACGGCGTACAGCGGGATCCCCTCCGCGCGCTCGACGATCGAGCGCAGAGCCGGGGCCGGGATGCCTGGAACAAGCCCCTCCAGCATCTCCGCGATCTGCGCGTCGGCGAGCGGCTCGAGCGTCACGCGGGTAACGCTGCGCACGCTGCTTCCCCAGTCGGGGCGCCGCTCCATGAGCTCAGGACGCGAGAGCGCGACGACGAAGATCGGTTCGTTGCGGGCCCAGGTCAGCAGGCTCTCGACGAAGTCGAGCATCCCCTGGTCTGCCCACTGGAGATCGGTAAAGACCATGATCACCGGGGCCTGCTCCGCCATCCGCTGGAAGAACGTGCGCCAGGCGGCGAACAGCTCCTCGCGGCTCTCCGACGGAAGCTCCTCGATGCCCAGCAGCCCGGCCAGCCGAGGTGCCAGCGAGCGTCGCTCGGCGGCATCGGGGACGAACTGCTCGAGCATGGCGTTCAGCGCCGCTCGAACGGTTTCCTCATCGTCACCTTCGCCGATACCCGCGCGCCGCCGCACCATCTCGACCAAGGCCCAGTAGCTGACCCCATCCCCGTACGACGGCGAGCGGCCCTCGTGCCAGTACGCCGTGTCCACCACGCCGTCGAGGTACTTCTCGAACTCCCAGGAGAGACGGGTCTTGCCGATGCCGGCCTGACCGATGACGCTGATCAGCCGCGACTTGCGCTCGCGACCGGTCGCCTCGAAGGAATCCTTGAGCAGCCGCAGCTCCTCGTCGCGGCCGACGAACGGCGGCTCGAGCAGCTCCGAGCGCCCCGATCCGCCGCGGCGCGCGACCACGGCGATGGCGCGCCAGGCGGGAACCGGGGCCGTCTTGCCCTTCATCGTCTGCTCCCCGGCCGGCTCGAACGAGATGGCCGTCGAGGCCGCGTGGTAGGTGGCCTCGCCGACCAGCACCGTGCCGGGCGCTGCTGCTGACTGCAGCCGGCTCGCGGTGTTGACCAGGTCGCCGGCCACCATCCCCTGGTTGGTTGCGCCGATCGTGACCGCGGCTTCCCCGGTGAGCACGCCGGCACGAGCTTGGATGGCGGCGCTACCGTCGGTGATGCCGGGCACCGCGGCAACCAGCTCGAGCGCGGCGCGGACCGCACGCTCGGCGTCATCCTCGTGCGCGGTGGGCGCGCCCCAGACCGCCATCACCGCGTCACCGATGAACTTCTCCACGGTCCCGCCATGTCGCTCGATCACGGCGCGTGCGACGTCGAAGTAACGGGTCAGCAGCTCGCGAGTCTCTTCCGCGTCACGGTTCTCCGAGAGGGTGGTGAACCCGACCAGGTCGGCAAACAGCACGGACACGAGACGACGCTCGGC